>NZ_JACJFH010000150.1:0-6408 GCF_014164495.1 Pseudoalteromonas sp. SG41-5
GCGATTTTTAAACTCGACGAGATCCAAAATAAAGATAAATTACTACGCCCAGCCATGACTGTTGTTGATTTGGGAGCTGCGCCGGGAAGCTGGTCACAGTATTTAGCAGAAAAAGTAGGCGATAAAGGGCAGGTGATCGCTTGTGATATATTACCTATGGATTCATTGGCCGGCGTTGATTTTTTGCAAGGAGATTTCCGAGAAGAAGCTGTTTTAGATGCGTTATTAAATCGCATTAATGGTAAAAATGTTGATGTGGTGCTCTCTGATATGGCACCAAACATGAGTGGTAATAGCTCCGTTGACCAAGCTGGAAGCATGTATTTAGTGGAATTAGCATTAGATATGTGTAGCCAAGTTTTAAAGAAAAATGGTGCATTTGTTGTTAAAGTATTCCAAGGTGAAGGCTTTGATGAATTCTTAAAAACAGTGCGTGATAGCTTTAAAACTGTAAAAATCCGTAAACCCGACGCCTCACGTGCGCGATCACGTGAAGTATATATAGTAGCGACAGGCTACAAACTGTAGTACAGTTGTCAGGCGTTTAGTTGAATTTAAATTAATTGGATACAAGAGGTTAACCCCTTGAGCGATATGGCGAAAAATCTAATACTCTGGCTGGTCATTGCAGTTGTGCTAATGTCAGTATTTCAGAGCTTTAATGGTGGCGATCAAACAGACCGTCAAACTAGTTACAGTCAATTTGTAAAAGATGCCCGAAGTGGCGCTATACAAGAAGTGGCAATCGAAAGTACCAGTGGCACAATTACTGGCACTAAAACCAATGGCGATCGCTTTCAAACGATCATGCCTATTTATGATAAAGACATTCTTAATGACTTATTAAAAAGTGATGTGAATGTAAAAGGTGTGAAGCCAGAAGAGCAATCATTCTTAGCGAGCATCTTAATTTCATGGTTCCCAATGTTATTACTAATTGGGGTATGGATTTTCTTCATGCGTCAAATGCAAGGCGGCGGTGGCAAAGGTGCTATGTCGATTGGCAAGAGTAAAGCACGCTTAATGAGTGAAGACCAAATTAAAACCACCTTCGCAGATGTTGCCGGTTGTGCTGAAGCTAAAGACGATCTAACAGAGCTTGTTGATTTCTTACGTGATCCATCTAAATTCCAAAAACTTGGCGGTAGTATTCCTAATGGCGTATGAATGGTTGGTCCTCCAGGTACGGGTAAAACCTTACTTGCTAAGGCCGTTGCTGGTGAAGCAAAAGTACCATTCTTTACGATTTCAGGTTCAGACTTTGTTGAGATGTTTGTTGGTGTGGGTGCTTCGCGTGTTCGAGATATGTTTGAACAAGCGAAAAAAGCAGCGCCATGTATCATCTTTATCGATGAAATTGATGCCGTAGGCCGTAAACGTGGCGCAGGTATGGGTGGTGGTCACGATGAGCGTGAGCAAACACTTAACCAAATGCTAGTAGAGATGGATGGCTTTGAAGGCAATGAAGGTATTATCGTTATTGCCGCGACTAACCGCCCAGATGTACTTGATCCAGCATTACTTCGTCCTGGTCGTTTTGACCGTCAAGTAGTGGTTGGCTTACCTGATATCCGTGGCCGTGAACAGATCCTTAAAGTACATATGCGAAAAGTGCCATTAGGCGATAACGTAGAAGCTTCTGTTATTGCGCGTGGTACACCTGGATTTTCTGGTGCTGATTTAGCAAACTTAGTCAATGAAGCGGCTCTATATGCTGCACGTGGTAATAAACGTGTTGTTAGCATGGCTGAATTTGATGCTGCTAAAGATAAAATCATGATGGGCGCAGAGCGCAAGACCATGGTGATGAGCGAGAAAGAAAAAGAAATGACTGCGTATCATGAAGCCGGACATGCAATTGTTGGCCGCATCGTACCAGAGCACGATCCTGTTTATAAAGTATCGATTATTCCACGTGGCCGTGCCCTTGGTGTAACGATGTATTTACCAGAGCAAGACCGTGTTAGTCACTCTAAAGAGCTATTGGAATCTATGATTTCAAGCTTATATGGTGGCCGAATTGCTGAAGCACTGATTTATGGTGAAGATAAAGTAACTACCGGTGCTAGTAACGATATTGAACGTGCTACTGACATTGCGCGCAAAATGGTTACACAGTGGGGCCTAAGTGAAAAATTAGGGCCATTACTATACGCTGAAGATCAAAATGAGATGTACATGGGTGGCGGCGGTGGTCGTGCCATGAGCATGTCGGATGAAACGGCAAAAGTAATTGATGCTGAAGTTCGTTTGTTCTCAGATCGCAACTATCAACGCGCTGAGCAAATCTTGAAAGATCATATTGATATTCTGCATTCAATGAAAGATGCATTAATGAAATATGAAACGATTGATGCTAAGCAAATTGATGATCTAATGGCACGTCAGCCTGTACGTGAACCACGTGATGCGCATGACCGCCGTGATACTGCTGATAAAAAACCAGCAGTTGAAGAGAGCAAAGCAGAGCCAGTTGCTGAAAAAGACGACAAGCCAGCTCAAAAAGATGAAACAAATCTTGATGATAAAGCTGAATAACAGTTAAAATAGCTAAACGAAAAGCCCCGATTGTCGGGGCTTTTTTGTAACTGGTTAAATAAAGTATATATATCAATGCAATGGATGTATTGAAGGTGATAGATGACCACAGTTAAGTTACCTAGAGGTCGCAGTTTACACCTCGACACCCCAGTTATAATGGGGATCTTGAATGTCACTCCTGACTCTTTTTCAGATGGTGGGCGCTACTATCAAACAGACAGCGCTGTCATACAAGCTCAAAAGTTACTCGCAGATGGTGCTACCATATTAGATATTGGTGGCGAATCAACACGTCCTGGTGCGCCTGATGTTAGCCTTGAGGATGAATTAGCCAGAGTAATACCCGCAATCGAGGCAATTCGTGCCCACAGTGATAGCGCCGTTAATGATTGCATCATTTCGATTGATACCAGTAAAAGTGAAGTAATGCGTCAAGCTATTCTAGCTGATGCTGATATTGTTAATGATGTGCGTGCTTTACAAGAGCCAAACGCACTGGCAACAGTTGCTCAGTATCCAGACGTTGCGGTGTGTTTAATGCACATGCAAGGCCAACCTCGAAGTATGCAAAACTCTCCACATTACGATGATTTATTCAGTGATATAAATGATTTTTTTGTACAGCGGATCAATGCCTGTGAAACAGCGGGTATTCAGCGCCAGCAAATTATTTTAGACCCCGGGTTTGGCTTTGGTAAAACCCTCAGTCACAACTACCAATTACTGGCGCGGTTTAATGAATTTAACCACTTTGGTTTACCTGTTTTAGCAGGACTATCGCGCAAATCAATGATTGGCAACTTATTAAATAGACAAACAAACGAGCGCCTTGCTGGCAGTTTAGCAGGGGCATTAATTGCAGCGCAAAATGGCGCAAAAATTATTCGTGTACATGATGTAAAAGAAACCGCAGATGTGCTTGGCGTGTGGCAAGCTTGCGAACAAGGAATTTAAAAATGAAAGAAAGAAAGTATTTTGGCACCGATGGTGTACGTGGCATGGTAGGTGAATACCCAATTACACCAGAATTTGCACTTAAATTAGGTTGGGCTGCAGGCAAGGTACTATCAAAAAATGGCACTAAGAAAGTCATTATTGGTAAAGATACTCGCATTTCTGGTTATATGTTAGAGACATCACTTGAAGCGGGTTTGATCGCCGCAGGTATCGATGTGGTATTACTTGGCCCGATGCCGACGCCAGCCGTTGCATATTTAACGCAAACATTTCGTGCTGAAGCTGGAATTGTGATCAGTGCATCTCATAACCCATATCATGACAACGGCATTAAGTTTTTTTGTGGCCGAGGTTTGAAGTTAGCTGATGAAGTTGAGCTACAAATTGAAGCAATGCTTGATGAACCAATGACCTGTGTAGCATCTGATAAGCTAGGTAAAGCCCGCCGTTTAGAAAGCGCTGATGGCCGTTATATTGAGTTTTGTAAAAGCCAATTCCCACAAGGCCTGTCGTTAGAAGGTTTAAAGATTGTATTAGATTGTGCCAATGGTGCAACTTATCATATCGCACCATCAGTAATGCGTGAATTAGGCGCGCAGATAATTAGCCATGCTTGCGAGCCAAATGGTGTAAACATCAACCTAGAATGCGGTGCGACCCATGTTGATGCATTAAAACGCAAAGTATTAGAACATAATGCTGATGTCGGCATTGCCTATGATGGTGATGGCGACCGTGTAATGATGGTTGATCACAATGGCCGTGTCTTTGATGGTGATGATATTGTTTATATTATTGCCTGCCAAGCTGCCAATGATGACATGTTAGGCGGTGGTGTTGTTGGCACGGTAATGTCTAATATGGGTCTTGAAAACGCGCTTAAAGCGAAAGGTATTGAGTTTGCTCGCAGTAAAGTGGGTGACCGTTATGTAATGGAATTACTACAAGAAAAAGGCTGGAAAATCGGCGGTGAAAGCTCAGGGCATGTATTGAATCTGGATTTGATCAGCACCGGTGATGGCATCATTTCAAGCCTACAAGTTTTGGCTGCTATGGTGGCGCAAAATCGTACGCTAAAAGATCTTGGCGCAGGGTTTGTTAAATACCCGATGAAGATGATTAATGTGCGCTATAAAGCGGGCACAGATCCAACACTTGCACCAGAGGTTATTGCTGCGGTTGCTGATGTTGAAAAACAACTTGCTGGTAAAGGCCGTGTGTTATTACGTAAATCTGGCACTGAGCCGGTTGTTCGCGTGATGGTAGAAGCCGAAGAAGAGAAAATAGTCCTTGATAGTGCACAAAAAATTGCTGCAGTTGTCGAATCTATGAGCAAACAAACTGATTAAGAACAATAACCTCTTGTAACTTTGGGCGAGTCGAGTTACTATCTCGCCCGCTTTCTAATGTGGAGTGGAAAAATGGCAATACGCAAGCCAATGGTCGCAGGCAATTGGAAAATGAACGGCTCGAAAGAGTTAGTACAGCAATTATCTGACGCTATCAACAACGTAAAATCAGATCAGATAGACGTTGTGGTATTTCCACCTTACCCATTGTTACCTATGCTAACAGCAACAGGTGTAACAACTGGGGCACAAACGGTTTCTGAAAATGAACCGGGTGCATTTACTGGTGAAGTTGATGCGCAATTAATTAAAGATTTAGGTTGCCAATATACGTTAGTTGGTCACTCTGAACGTCGTAGTATCTACGGCGAAAGCAATGACACTGTTGCAGCTAAGTTTGCTCGTGCACAACAAGTGGGTTTAACACCTATCTTATGTGTTGGTGAAAGTGAACAGCAACGCGAACAAGGTCAAACTGAATTAGTCGTTGCTGCACAAATTGATGCAGTAATTGATAAATTAGGTATAGCAGCACTGAAAGATTCTGTGATAGCATACGAGCCCGTTTGGGCCATTGGCACAGGTAAGACTGCATCGCCTGAACAAGCACAACATGTGCACAAATTTATCCGTGATAAAATTGCTGATAACAGTAGTGATTTAGCACAAGGGCTGACCATTCTTTATGGTGGCAGCGTAAATGAAAAAAATAGCGAATTATTATTTGCACAACCAGATATAGACGGCGGCCTGATTGGTGGCGCTAGTCTAAAAGCAGAGTTATTTACTGCAATCTGCGAAAGTGCAAAAGGGACCGTATAAGATGTACGAAATTTTATTAGTAGTTTATTTAGTTGTTGCTTTAGCGCTTGTTGGTATGGTTTTAATTCAACAAGGTAAAGGCGCGGACATGGGTTCATCATTTGGTGCTGGTGCCTCTGCAACCGTTTTCGGTTCGTCAGGTGCAGGTAACTTTATGACAAAAACAACTACAATCTTAGCCAGTGTTTTCTTTGTGCTAAGTATTGTACTAGGTAACTTAACTGCAGGTCAGATCAAAAAGACTGATGAGTGGGAAAACCTAGAAGCAGCACCAGCAGTTGAAGCAATTGCTCCTGCAGCTGATGATGTTCCAGTAACATCAACGAAAGAGAAATCTGACGTACCAAATTAATACTTATTAAAAGTATCGTTAAACGATTTATCATCCTCAAATAAATCATATGTTTAACACCTAAAGCGAAAGCTTTAACAATGCGGTTGTGGTGGAATTGGTAGACACGCTACCTTGAGGGGGTAGTGCTTTCGGGCGTGGGGGTTCAAGTCCCCCCAACCGCACCATCTTATAAAAACCAGTAACAGCGATGTTACTGGTTTTTTGCTTTTTGTGGTCTGCAATTAGCACAGACTCTCACCTCGATTAGCTCCTCCTGTTTATTATACCAATCGTGTTAAGTTACTGACCATTTATAGCGACAGATAAATACAGTGATAACAAGGCGTAAATTTTGACATGTAGTTGTTCTACTTGAAAAAATTATAACGCAGTTAGCGCTTTATT
>NZ_JACJFH010000151.1:0-6244 GCF_014164495.1 Pseudoalteromonas sp. SG41-5
TTTGAGCAAGTATCTCAAGATGGCGGCTACTTTTTGGTTAGAGCGAATAAAAACATCAACCCAACCGTCACATCTGCTTATTGCGCGGGCGTAGAGCTTAAAGAAAAGCATATTAAACTCAAAACATTGCTCAAAAAGCGTGCTAGTCAGCCACTTGAGTTAACAGTACGCTGGAAGAAAAATGGACCCGAGTACAGGCTTATTTATCTACCCGATGAAAAACGCCCTGTTTTCCTTGTTACTAATTTAAAAGAAACACAGTTTAACTTTGATGAGTTACTCGATATATACGCGACTCGTTGGCAAATCGAGTTACTTTTCAAAGAGCTAAAGTCATGGAATAACCTTAAGGGATTCATCACAAGAGACCCACACATTGCAGAATCGCTGGTTTGGCTGAGCATACTGCAAACACTTATCAAGCGGTTTATCTGCCATAGTGCAGCGACGATATTTAAGTGTGCGATCTCGACATTTAGAGCGAGTAAGTGCAGTTATCTTTGGCTGGATGATATTCTGGATTGCATAGAGCAAACACAGTGTAATCGTAAGGTACACCGTGTACTTAAGCTACTAGCGGTAAATTGTAAGCGGCAATCCATTGAAAAAAATAATGACATGTGCCGTTTTAAAATAGGAAGTCACACGATCTGTGTTCCTTAAGAACTAAGCTATGAGGGTGGATTAGCATAAATTTAATCCCCTAAGTTTTAAAAATCACTGAAGCGGTGCAGCCCTTTTCCATATTATTTGATATGTTAAATGTCCACTGGTATTTTTCACATATATCTTGAACAATTTTGAGGCCTATACCAAACCCTTCATAGCCGCGAGGTTGTTCATTTAGGCCTAATCCATCATCAATAACATCTATTCTTTGTTCAGAAATAAATAAATTTACACTACCTTCAATACTGCAATTAATAGCATTTTTTAATAAGTTACATACTACTGCTGAAAATAGTAATGGGTGCGCATGTAATGAAAATTCATTCTGTATGTCATAATGGAAATTTACTTGATTTGCTTTGATAGTAGGGGAAAAGTTCTTAACTATTTTGTCGATAAACGTGTCTGATATTGAAACGTTACTGGTATTTGAAACTTCGTCTCTAGCAAGTAATAGGAAAATATGAGTTAACTGCTCCATTTCTATTACAGCATCATCTATTCTAGTTAATTGCTTTGTAGTCTTATCATTATTTGCTCGTCTTAAAACACTTACACCGCCTCGAATCACCGTCATAGGAGTACGTAGTTCATGACTAATATACCTAGTAAAAGTTTGCTCCCTAATAAATGCAGAATATATTCGCTTACGATAGCTATTAATGCTAGCAAGCATCATTTCTAACTCAAAAGATAATTTTCCATTAACAGATAAAGGTTTACTAACTTCATGTGAATCATATTCAAGCATTTCAGCTAACTCTGAAAACGGAGAGCTTATCCGCTTTGCCATTTTAATAATAAAAAATGCAGAGCCAATGAATAAAATCACACCTGAAGAAAGTATCATAATTTGGAAAATTGCAAAGTATGTATCGTCCCACTCTATTTGGTCGACATCCTCAATGGCATAAGCAGTAATTTCATCATTATTAATTTTTATTTTTTGCGCAAATACAGTGAATTCACTGTCGTCATCAAAATGAATACTTTGGATACCCAGCCAGTCGACGTTAATTTTATCTTTAATTTTTTTTGGTAAAATTTCATACGTATTATAGATTGTTAATATCGGATCTATTTTTATTTTTGTATTTTCGCTTTTTTGAAAAAGTTTTAGGTGATAGGGAGCTTTTAGTGCCAAACGCTGTTCACTGGCTTGATTTTCAGTGTACAACACCGTGTAATAAAATAAGCATCCATAAAAGGCTAATAATATCAAAGCGCCCAATAGATATACTTTTATAATTATTTGACTAATTGGTTTACTTTTAAACATTACACTCACTCAATCTGTATCCTGTTTTAGGTATAGTTTCTATAACATCTTTGTCATAAGGCTTATCGATTTTGAGTCTCAATTGGTATATGTGTTTTCTAAGTATGTCTTTATCAGGTAGCTCATCTCCCCAAATACTATCCTCTATCTCTTGCCTAGAAACTACATTGGGTGCTTTAGTTATTAAAAGCTTCATAATTTTGAAACAAGTTGGGGTCAGTTTGATTTCACTCCCTTCTCTCCAGACCTGACAAGTTTTGAGATTAATTGTAACAGGACCGAAAATAACTGTTTTTGCAAAGCCATTTCCTGAACTCCTTCGAACAGCATTTATTATTCTAGCTTCCAAAAGTTCTAAATTAAAAGGTTTGACTATATAGTCATCAGCTCCTATTTTGAGCCCTTGTAACATGTCACTATCGGTATCTCTGGCCGTAAGCATTATGATAGGAGTATCATATCCTTCAGCTCTAAGCCGATGACATACTGTTATACCATCAATACCGGGAAGCATTATATCTAAAATAATACAGTCAAAGTTGTTTGACTGAGCTAATGCAAGACCTAACGTGCCTGTCGCTGCAAAGTCTAATTCAAACTCTGAACCTTCAAAGTAATCAAATATAACTTCGGCAACAGTATGACAATCTTCAATCAGTAGAATTTTCAATAGACACCTTATTTGCAAATTTATCGTTGCATACTAATAGGTAACGTACAGTGGATTTTTCTTCAACAACACAATGAGCGTCAAATAAATCTTTAAAAATAATAAACTCGTCCTGCTTTATAGCAATATATATTTTTCCACTACTGTTAACTAAGTCTCGTAAATATGCTTTTTCATTTATTTGTTTAGCTCTACCATTTGAATAAAACTGTCCACTAAATGGGCGTTTATTCCAATAATACAAAGGGGCTTCTTTAAACGATTTTTGATGTAATTCGAGTAGCTTATGTTCGCTTTTGTGCTCCCATGCACCCTTTAGCAGTGCACTTAACATAGCTATTAAGGTTAAAACCGTAAATAAAGCCAAGTAATTGCATAGCTTAGTAAATTTTATGTTTAAGGCTATCAGTATAGCTAATGCACTAAAACCAGGTAGCACATAGATTGGCAACACATTACCAGCTAAAGTAAATAGTAATAGTGGCGAAATCACCCAACAAATAAGGTACTTATTTATATTTGGCTGGTCGGGTTCTTTTCTAAGTGCTTTTTTAATATTTTCTTTTTTGAATAGTAGTCCTAAAGCTAAAAATGACCAAGGGCTTGCGCACAGTAACCAATAAAACCAAATTGTACCTCTAGGTTTAACGTGCGCTGTGCCATAAAGATCGCCTTCCCATCCAGATACAAGGAATCGCTGAATATGTTCACCAACTATAAAATATTCTAAAAAGCCCGGAGTACGTATTTCGGCTAGAATGTACCAAGGTAAAGTTAGACCTAAAAAAACGAACATCCCACTTACCCAAGGCAAGCGTCTTATAGCTACTTTAAAGCAGCCTTGCCAAGCGCTCCAAACAACGAGTGAAATCCCTATAAGCACGACAGCAACAGGTCCTTTAATTAGCATACCGAGCGCTAAAGAGACAAAAAATAAATAGCCATAAAGTTGGTTTTTTTGAGCATAGCATTGCCAATAGCTAAACATTGCAAGGGTATAAGCAAGAAGCAAAGCACTATCCGTCATAACCATGCCAATAGCAACGATAAACCCTAAGCTAGAAACTAGCACCAATATAGATAAAACACTTTTACTTAAATTCGTCAGGGATAATGTGAATCGAAAGACCAAGTAACAGGTTAATAAACCACACAATAAGTGAGGTAAACGAGCAGTAAACTCATTTATACCTAAAAAATTAAAACTAATGGCACTCAGCCAGGTTTGAATTGGAGGTTTCCCCCAAAATGGCACGTCGTAATCAAACTGAGGGGTAACCCAGTTACGAGTTTCTACCATGATACGAGCCATTTCCCCATACCTAGCCTCAGTTGTATCGTAGAGAGGGAAAAGTCCTAGTGAGACAAGCCTTATAGCGATCAAGGAAATAATAATTGCTAAAGCCCAATATACTGTAGAATTTATTTTATCAGCCATGTTTTTTCACCATGCCGTTCTGACTCTTTTGGCTTTGTTTATCCATTATTAAATATATAGGACGCCCTTTGGTCTCAGCATAAATACGTCCAATATATTCACCTAAGACGCCTATAGCTATCAGTTGAACTCCCCCTAAGAATAACTGGGTCAACATTATCGAAGGGTAACCCGCAACGGTTTCTCCAAAGAATAGAGTCTTGGCAACAACCCATAAGCCATAAAAAAATGCGGATGTAGATATTAAAGTGCCGACCCAGGTCGATATTTGTAAAGGCTTTACACTAAAAGCTGTAATGCCAGATAGGCCTAACTTTACCAGCTGAAAGAAAGACCACTTTGTCTCTCCTGCAACGCGTTCAGGACGCTCAAAACTAATTGTTGTTTGCTTATATCCTGGCCATGAAAGAATTCCTTTCATATAGCGGCTTCTTTCTGATAATTTCTTTATATCATCAACAACTCTTCTACTTAATAGCCTAAAATCACCTACGTCCTTTTGTAATGGAACCTCAGATAAATGGTCAAGTAACCTGTAATAAATGTGAGCGCTCCAACGTTTTAAGCGTGACTCACCTAAGCGGGATGACCGTTTCATATTTACAACATCAAAACCTTGTTTCCATGCATTTAGCATTTTAGGAATAAGTTCAGGTGGATCTTGTAAATCAGCATCCAATAAAATAATAGCTTCACCTCTAGCATTATCTATACCAGCGGTCATCGCGGCTTCTTTACCAAAGTTACGACTTAAGTTAATGCATTCAATATCGGCATAATGATTGGTTAAATTTGACATTGCATTCCAGCTATCGTCAGTACTTCCATCATTAATATAAATGACTTCCACATGCTCGTTTAATAACAAGCTTAGAGCTTTCGATAGGTGGTGATTAAAGATAGGCAGCATTTCTTGCTCGTTATAAACAGGCACTATGATGCTCAGCGTTATATCTTCATTAACAGACTTAGGGTGTTCGACCAGTTTCATTAAGCTCTCCAATAATTTTACAAAGCAAGCTTAAAACAACCTGAGTCTATAAAAAGTCAATGCATCAAGACAATTTATAGACATCTTCTAATTAATAATGGCTCTACGATTAATTATTTAATGCTTAATAATGCAGCAACTAAAAAAATTTTGTTTTGTAGGAGGTGCAGGGTTCATTGTTGATAGTTTTATTTTTTTTATTTTAGTAAATCATATCGATTCAATTATAACCGCACGCGCAATAGCATTTTGGCTAGCAGCTAGCACAACATGGTTAGGTAATAGAGTTTACACCTTCAATAACCAGGCTTATGAAAGCGCTGTAAAACAATGGAGTAAGCACATGTTCGCAGCTCATTTATCTGGCGTAATCAATTTAATAGTTTTTTGGATAGCCAAAGAGCTTTTCTTAATTCACTTCGCTTTTTGCTTAGGAATTATGGCCGGTTTGGTAAGTAACTACCTTTTAGCTAATAGGTTTGTATTTACTAAAAATTCTAACGAAAGAAAAAACAACTTCCTTCTCAATAAAATTAGGGACTAGAAATGCAAGTCAATAAAGTGAAAATAATCACTGTTCTTATTACTTTTAGCGTAGCAATTTGTGCATTAATTATTTTGGCAACACCTCCAAAACTGCCTTTATCATCCAGTAATAACAAAGCTTTAGTAGTCAATATATTAAAGGCTAAACCTCAAGAATTTACACCCAGTTATCAAGCTTATGGCCGAATAGAAACACCAAATATTCTAACTTTATTTGCACAAGTCGAAGGTGAAATTTTATTCCTTAATAATAATTTTGAAGTTGGTAGTCGAGTAAATAGGAGTGAAACTATTTATCATATTGATGATGAGGACTATAAAAACCAGCTACAAGCTCGATTGGGAGAGCTTAAAGTAGCAGAAGCTAACTTAAAGCTTGAGCTCGGTGAGCAACGCTTTTCGAAAAGTGAATACAAAAGGGTTAGACCTAAAAAAGACAGCCCTAATTTAAAACTACAAGAATCATTAATGTTGCGAAAGCCTCAATTAGAAATAGCTAAAGCTAATATTTTAATTGCAACAAGCAACCTAGAACTCGCAAAAAAAAATTTAGAACGTTGTAAATTTCAATCTAAAGAAAACTACGTCGTTTTAGAAAAGAGCGCTTACCAAGGCGACTTTGTTAAAAAGGGAGATAAGATTGGTACTTTT
>NZ_JACJFH010000152.1:0-6166 GCF_014164495.1 Pseudoalteromonas sp. SG41-5
GACTACATTGGCGTGCCAGCGCATCCAGCGTGGATGAACAACGGCAAGTTTGATGGTGCTTTATTAACACCGGCACAAGGTCAATTACGTGAATATTACAAAGCCGTTATGGCGTTGAGTAAACATCCAGCAGTTGTAGCTGGTGACATGCAACCACTGATGGTTACTGGCAGCGAAAAAGTTGCTGCGTTTAGCCGCAGTATCGGTAATCAACAAATTTGGGTGGTGAGTAATTTTGCTGAGCAAGTCAGTCAGATCAGTATTGATATTCCACTTAACACACTGACGCAAAATACCAGCGAAAAATTACAATTGCTTGATTTGCTAGAGGCGAATCAAAACGCCGAGCTAACTATTACAGCTGAGCAGGCACACATTAGTTTAACTTTAAATGCGCTTAGCAGTGCAGTATTAACCACTGGAGCTCATAATGAAAAATAACAAACCAGATTTAAGTTTTTGGCAAATATGGAACATGTGCTTTGGCTTTTTAGGCATTCAATTTGGCTTTGCACTGCAAAACGGTAATGTAAGCCGAATATTTCAAACCCTTGGGGCTAATGTAGATGACATTCCTATTTTGTGGGTAGCAGCACCACTCACAGGGTTAATTGTACAGCCAATTATTGGTTACTGGAGCGATAAAACCTGGGGCAAATTAGGCCGCCGTCGTCCGTTTTTTTTATACGGCGCTATTTTAACCACATTATCGTTATTTATTATGCCAAACTCACCAACACTTTGGATTGCAGCGGGCATGTTATGGATCATGGATGCATCGATTAACGTCACCATGGAACCATTTCGCGCCCTTGTAGGCGATAATCTACCAAACAAACAGCGTGCTACTGGCTATGCAATGCAAAGCTTTTTTATAGGCGTAGGCGCCGTGGTTGCTTCTGCACTCCCTTGGATGATGACGAACTGGTTTGATATTGCCAACACTGCCGCAGCAGGGCAAATTCCTGATTCAGTAAAGTACTCATTTTACTTTGGTGCAGTTGTATTGCTGGTCGCAGTAGGCTGGACAATTATAACCACCAAAGAATATTCACCTGAAGAATTGGCCGCATTTAATCAACAAGAGCAAGCTCAAGTTGAACAGACGGTTTGTGCACAAATTAACTTTAGTAAAGGCGGCAGTGTATTTACTGTTTTAGGGCTTGCCGTACTTGGTTTAGTCATGGGATTAAACCTAGAAAAAGAGCTGTACCTATTAGCAGCTGGCTTAGTGAGTTTTGGCGTTATTCAATTTATTGCAGCCGCACTACAGGCAAAAAACCACACCAGCGGTGGCTTTTACCAAGTCGTTAACGATGTATTCACCATGCCAGAGGCGATGAAACAACTTGCTTGGGTGCAGTTTTTTAGCTGGTTTGCATTATTTGCCATGTGGATTTACACCACCTCAGCGGTAACCAGTTTTCATTATGGTAGCAGCGACACAAGTTCAGCGGCGTATAACAATGGTGCAGACTGGGTGGGTATTTTATTTGCGGCTTACAACGGTTTTGCTGCATTGGCGGCTTTATGTATCCCGATCATCGTTAAGCGTGTTGGTTTAAAACTAGCGCATGCACTTAACCTTATTTTAGGTGCGTTAGGTTTGGCGAGCTTTATGTTTATACAAGAACCGAGCTTACTTATTTGGCCAATGATAGGTATTGGTTTTGCGTGGGCGTCTATTTTGTCGTTGCCTTACGCCATGTTAAGTACCTCAGTACCGAGTCATAAAATGGGTGTGTATATGGGAATATTTAACTTTTTTATTGTGATCCCACAATTATTAGCCGCCAGTGTCCTTGGCCTGATACTTCGTCACTTTTTCCAAAATCAACCTATTTACGCATTGATGCTAGGTGCTGTGTCTTTTGTACTTGCAGCGGTTGCCGTACTGCGAGTTAAACAGTCTTAATTTAAGGGGCTAAAATGAAAAAATATAACCTAATTACCGCGACAATATTGGCCGCAGGCCTTGTAGGTTGTGGCGTGCAAAATACGCAAACCAGTGCAGTAGCGCAAACATCAGTGAGTGCGCCAGGCGCACCAGGCGAAGCCCCATTTTGGGCATACGCAGGCAAAACTGGGATAGGCACGTCTTTTGAGCAATACCAAAATGGCCATTACAGTGACGACGCGCCAACAGCTAAAGTGTCAAAAGTATGGTTTTCGATTGCTAAAGGGATGATCACCGAAACCATGTTTGGGCTTATTCATCAAGCGCAAATTAAAGACATGCAATTTGTTGTAGTAGGAAAAGATTTTACAGTCACCGAAGCTGATGATTTAGACGTTACCATTGACTACTTATACAAAGACGATAAAGGCCGCCCGTTATCATTAGCATACAAAGTAGTAAGCAAAGATAAGCAAGGTCGCTTTAGCCTCGAAAAACATATATTTACCGATCCAGACGGGCAAAGCTTATTTGTACGCAGTATTTTTAATACCCAGCTTGACGGTGTAAAAGCTTATGTAACAGTTAACCCTTATATAAACAACAACGGCTTAGATGACTTTGCAAAAACCACCGAGCAAGGGCTGGTAGCGTGGCAGGGCGATAATTACTTGTCATTGCAAGGTGCACAGCCATTTAAACAAACAAGTGTCGGTTTTACGGGCGTGAGTGATGGTTTAAGCCAGCTTAAAACAACTCAGCAGCTTACCCGCGTTTATAAAACTACCGGTGAACAATCGGGGAATGTTAGTTTATTAGCAGAGCTAGGTGAAATTGGTAAAAACAGTCAATTCGATTTAAGCCTAAGCTTTGGCAACAACCAGCAAGCAAGTTTTAAAGAAGGCCAAGCTACGCTAGCCAAAGGTTACCAAGCTGTGCTTGATAATTACAACGGTAAAGGCGAAGCCCTTGGTTGGCAAGACTACCTGCAAAGCCTTGCACCACTGACTAGCATGAGCGAGCAAACCGCTGATAACGGCAAATTACTTTATACCAGTGCTATGGTGTTAAAAGCCCAAGAAGACAAGACCCATGCAGGGGCGCTTATTGCGTCTTTATCTAACCCATGGGGCGAAACCGTATCGGCGAAAACCGGCTCTACCGGTTACAAAGCGGTATGGGTGCGCGACTTTTATCAAGTTGCCATGGCATTTATGGCACTAGGCGATACCGCAACAGCCAAAACCGCATTTGAATACCTTGAAAAAGTACAAGTAAACAGCAAAACCCAGGGCAACAACGGCGACACAGGGTGGTTTTTACAAAAAACACACGTAGATGGCGAACTTGAATGGGTAGGCGTACAGCTAGACCAAACCGCTATGCCTATTATGCTAGCGTGGAAGCTTCATCAGGCAGATGTGTTAAGTGATGCTGAGCTAACTGATTGGTATACCCGCATGTTAAAACCGGCCGCTGACTTTTTGGTAGACGGTGGGCGCGCTAAAATCCTATGGAACGACATGCAAATAACCCCACCTGCGACTCAACAAGAGCGTTGGGAAGAGCAAGCAGGGTATTCACCATCAACCACCGCTGCTGTTGTTGCCGGTTTAATTACCGCCGCTGATATTGCAAAAATGGCAGGTGATGAGGTGAATGCTAAACGCTACCTTGCAACAGCAAAAAGTTACAACGCCGATATAGAAAGCATGATGTTTACCACCGAAGGTAATTTAGAATCAAACGCATCAGACGGCGAGTATTTTATACGTATTGGCCAAGACAAAGACGCCAATTCAAATACTAAAATTAACGCCAATAATGGCCGTGAAGGTTTTAATAAAAAGCAAATTCTCGATGGTGGATTTTTCGAGCTCGTTCGCTATGGTGTACGTGATGCACTAGCGCCCAGCATAGTAAAAACACTCCCAGAATATGATGACGAAACCCTAACAGATAACCTACAAGTTAAATACAGCTTTGAGTTTACTGATGGCAGCGGCACATTTGCAGGATACCGCCGCTATGGTAACGACGGGTACGGTGAAGACGAAGTAACTGGCGCTAACTATGCGCAAGGTGGAAAAAATAGCCCAGGGCAACGTGGGCGAGTTTGGCCATTTTTTACCGGTGAACGGGGCCATTATGAAATTGCCGCCGCAAATGCTAATAATACCTTAGATGCAACAAAACAACAGGCTATTAAAAATAGCTATGTAAAAGGGCTAGAGCAATTTGCTAACGAAGGCATGATGCTACCAGAACAAGTATGGGATGGCGTAGGCGTAAATAAAGCAGGATACACGTTAGGCGAGGGTACAAACTCGGCCACACCACTGGCGTGGACGCATGCTGAATACGTGAAGCTAGTGCGCTCATTAAGTGACAAGCAAGTATGGGATCATTACCCAGTGGTAACTAAAGCACTAAAATAACCGCAAACTATCCGCAGTTCAGGTTAATTAACATAGCCGTAGTAAAATACGGCTAAGTTATTTATTACAATAATAACGAGGCTGAAATGAAAACATTTACCTTGAGCGCATTAGCATTAGCAATCATGCTAACAGGCTGCCAAAGCGCACCATCATTAAATAACAACACGAATAACACCGAAACATCGCAATTAAATACTAAACAACAAGCAAGCCCGTGGTGGGAAAGCGCCATTTTTTACCAAATTTGGCCACGCAGCTTTTACGATAGCGATGCTGATGGTCATGGCGACTTTAACGGTATGACCCAAAAGCTCCCGTATTTACAAGAGCTCGGCGTAAATGCACTGTGGTTAACCCCCATGTTTGAAGCACCGTCGTATCATGGCTATGATTTTACTGAATTTTACCAAGTAGAAAACGACTACGGCAGCATGGCCGAGTTTGAAGCCTTTATAAAAGCCGCTGATGATAAAGGCATGAAAGTCATACTTGATTTAGTTATAAACCATATATCAAGTAACCATGAATGGTTTCAGCGTTCAGCAAAACAACAAGCCCCTTATGCTGATTACTTTATTTGGCGCGACGATATGCCAAAAGCCGGTAGCGGTTGGGGCCACGCATGGAGTAATAACGACCAACCCGACGCAGTATGGCATTGGAATGAAACACGTCAGCAGTATTACTATGGTGCGTTTGGAGCAAGCCAACCTGATTTAAATTTACGCCACCCTGATGTTATTGCCGAAATGGAAAAAATGGCCAAGTTTTGGCTTGATAAAGGGGTTGCTGGCTTTAGGTTAGACGCTGTACGCTTTGCCATGGAAAGCGGCGGCAATACACAGGCCGACACAGACGAAACCATAGCTTACTGGCAGCACTTTAATCAGTATGTAAAAAGTGTAAACCCTGAGGCATATTTGGTGGGTGAAGCCTGGGCAGATATTCCTGTGGCGGCAAAATACTACGGCGAAGGTAAAGGGCTTGATCAGGGCTTTGATTTTGAAGTGGGCTATAAAATCCTTGGCTTATTAAAGCCAGGCGCCAGTGGCGAAGCGCAATTTGGCACCATGCAGTCTAACCAGCAAAAAAATACGGTTGATGCCAATGTGCTCAAACAAAATATACAGCAACGTATTGACTCGAGCGCACCACTTGACTTTTTTGCGCCGTTTTTAACCAATCACGACCAAGAGCGAGTGGCTTATCAGCTAGCAGAGCAAGACGATAAAGCAAAACTTGCCGCCGCCATGTTATTTAGCTCCCCTGGCACACCGTATATTTATTACGGCGAAGAAATTGGCTTAACACAAGGTGGCACAGGTCACGACGTTTATAAACGCGCGCCAATGCAATGGGACAACAGCAGTCAAGCCGGTTTTACCAAAGCTAAAACCAGTTGGGTTGAACAAAGTGAATTATTTGGTAAAGACTTTACCAGCTGGTGGCCTGAATTTTTAGCCGAGCAGCTTAGCGCAGGCGATCGCAATGTAAAAACGCAACAAGCAGACTCTGATTCACTTTGGCGTTTATATCAGCACTTAATTTCGCAGAAAAAACAGCGCCCAGAGCTGGGTATTAAAGGCAGTTATAAATTAACGCAACACGACAACGGACAAGTTGAAATAACCAGCGAGTTAAACGGCAGTAAAAGTATGTTTATTCTTAATTTAACCGCTAAACCGAAAAGCATCAGCGGTATAAAATGTAAGGGGGTAACGCCTAGCTGGCAACACGAACTAAAAGACGAACAACACGCTGGCTATGGTTTGCTTTTACTAAACAACAGATTGTAAATAAAATTCACCCATTGGGGCTAACATACGTT
>NZ_JACJFH010000153.1:0-6019 GCF_014164495.1 Pseudoalteromonas sp. SG41-5
CACCCCCGTCAGTACCGGTACCCCCCAAAAACGTTCACTTCCCCAGCATACGCACGCGGTTCAGCCCAGTGAATAAGGGGAAAACGCAAAAACCAATACGACGGTCGGAAACGTTGCCGGTTCAGCCACGAGATAACCGGGAACACTTAAATTTTTACAATGGTATTGGTTACGGCACCGGTTCAGCCCCGTGAGTACGGGGAACGCTATGTATTTAATGGTTAATTTCATATAACAGCCGGTTCAGCCCCGTGAGTACGGGGAACACTGTATAAGTTAACAAAGTCGGTGAGCACATCACGGTTCAGCCCCGTGAGTACGGGGAACACTGGCTTTGCTTCAATAGCTACGCTGTCAGCCGCGGTTCAGCCCCGTGAGTACGGGGAACACTTTTCATTAATGAACACACGATCTATAAATTTCGGTTCAGCCCCGTGAGTACGGGGAACACGCACTATTGACTCCCACTTAGCTGCATTTATTCGGTTCAGCCCCGTGAGTACGGGGAACACTCTAATAGTATATGCTTGTTTTTTATAAATAAAAACAGCTAGTTCAAATCTACCAAATTTTTAAAGAGCGTAACAGTTATTTTTAGCTTAATGTTTCGTTGTTTACTGGTGTAAACTTGACCAGCCTTAATCCTTCTAAATCTATAGGCATCCGTGCATTTTTACCATAAGTAATAAAATCAAAACCCGATTCAGTATTTGTAGCCCACGCCATAACCACATTTCCTTGTTCTGCCAACTCAGAGACTTGAAACCAAATCATTTCTCTAATCTTTCGACCTACATCACCAACGTATACACCTGCGCGAATTTCTAGTAACCATACAGCTAATCGCCCTCTTAATCTGGGTGGTACAGCTTCAGTTACAACAACACACATACTCATAATCCACTCCTAATTAGTGCGATGCCCGTCATCGCCAATAGATTCAGGCTCTGGTAGTGCTGGCAGTTGGGCATCTTCATATGGTTTAGGTGGCGTGATCTCACCAGCGCTTAATACCTCTTCGATTAAAGGAATTAACCGCTGTAAGGTTCTATCTTTTCTAAATGCTTCTCTGCACGCTATTCGTACCTCTCGATCTGGCTGTTTTGGTCTTTTACTTGCTACTTTAAAGGCTGCGGGTACAACCGTATCAAATTTAATAATATCAGCAATATCATATACAAATGACAGCGGTTTACCGGAATGTAAAAAGCCAATTGCAGGGGCATAACCTGCGGCTAAAATAGCAGCCTCAGTTACACCATATAAACATGATGTGGCGGCACTAATACATTGGTTGATAATATCACCAGCTTGCCAATCTTTTGCATCGTAACGGCGTCCTTTCCATTCGACATTATATTGTTTAGCTAGTAATGCGTAAGTTTTACGAACACGCGCCCCTTCGATTCCTCGGAGTTGATCAACACTACGTCGCTCTGGCGCGACTTCACCAAAACGCAATTCAAACATTTTTCGCACTACTTTTAGACGTAAAGTTTCATCAAGCGCTAGCTTTGCTTGATATAGTAATTTATCTGATCTTGCACCTCCAGGCTGCCCTACGGAATAGAGCCTGACCCCAGCTTGACCGACCCAGATCAGCAATGTGCCTGTCGTGGCTGCAAGCTTTACCGCAGCATGGCTTATACGTGTGCCGGGTTCGAGTAAAATACACACCACTGAGCCAACGGGTATATGCATTCGCTCACCATTGACTTCGTCAATCACAACAAATGCACCATCACGAACATCAATGCGCCCCATCGCTACAAAAATCATCGAATTACGATCTTTAATTGGTATGGGTTTAAGCTGGAGAAAAGCCATTGTTAACTATCTGCTTTATATAAAATGAACTCACCTTTTACTAATGCTTTAAATAAAGGCAAGTCGTGTTGGTACTTACGTTGTACTGATTTAAAAATCGATTTAGCTTCTTTGTTTAACGCTTCAATAGCCTCTTTTCTTAACTGTGTAGCTTCTTTTCGATTAACATCTAATAAGATCTGCTGAACAATTTGCTGCGCATTCGATGTAAATTTTTGTATTGCCTGGTTTTTAATACCTCCAACAAAGTTTTTATCGTAACCCACACCGAATATTTTATTGAACGCTAATGAGAGTTTTTCCTTTTGAGTTAAACCTGCATTGATAACTAACGATATTCTTGAATTGTTTTTAGATAATGATGATGGCATTGAATATAAATCATAGACTCGCCCAGCGATCGAGCCTTGATCGGCAATATTTCCACCTACAAGGAGACTTAAACACAAATCTACACCCAATTTATTTTGAAATTGGTTGATAATGAATGCTGGTTTAACTGATGTTTTATCTGTTTCTTTACCGATAACATATGATGTTAATTCTTGCCATGACTGCCAATATTGATCTCGTGCGCAAACGGCATATATACCATCTTCTTTTACATTTCTTGGTGTATAAGGGTGTAACCACCAGCCAGCACCATTATCACGACCTTTTTTGGTGGAGCCATACGATCCACTATACTTAACGCGCTGAAAAGTAGTTACACTCTGATCTGCTGTGTTGCCACATATATCACAAGTACATGGAGTATCAATTACTGGAAAATCAATATGATAAGCAAGTGCAAATAAACCACGTTCTAAACCAATTTTGGGTGCAGAATAAATGTCTGATATCGGCGGAATATCCCACATAAAACGACTTTCGGCATCATCATCTAGTTGGGCTTGCTCATTAAAGTAATCAATACAAACAGTATTTAATAAAATTGTCGACTTTAAATTTTCACCAGAAATAAGAGTGCTTATAGAACCACCACCACGAATACCTGTAGCACCTGTTGGCCCAAAACACTCACCTTTAATATTCATGTGTAAATTATAATTTAAAACATGTGTACAGTCGGTGCAGCAAATACTCACTTCGCTAGACTCTGAAAATAACCCTAGGGCATTTGCTGAACCGCCACATTCAATGCCAGAGACTAATTTGGTAATAGGCCCATCGGCTATTTTTGCTTTACTAGGAAAAGCTGAACGCATAAAACGCTCACCTTCAAACCACTGGCTATCGACTTTTTCAAGTAGTGCATCATATTGTCCAGGGCTTAATCCATTTGCTAAATAATCATTCAAATCTGATATTGTTGGCTTTAACACTACTGTTGAAAGTGATGACAACATTTGCAACATAGCCAACTGTGTTTCATCAAAAAAATACTGTAACTGATAGTCTTTATTTGAGGTCAAAATATCTTTTAATGACACTTTGCCATCAGTCGTTGAAATAAAGGGATCTTTAAGTAAGTTCACTAGCCAACTCCTGTTCAGGTTTAATCATTTCACCACTGACATACACCATTCGCATCGCGTACTTTCTAGATGCAAGTGTTAACTTATCCCTTACTTGTATTCGAGCTACTTGGTTTTCACCTTCAATATCACTAAAAATTTGACCTTTATTCGCCAATTTTTTTAATGCGATTGCTGGGTTACTTTCATCCATTACACGATCAAATAACGGTCTAGTTAATGGGCAACATTTCCGTCCCTGAAATAAGGTGAATTTAGGCGCTTTAACGGCCGCTTCTAATTTACTAATTAGTTCACATTCAGCACTAATAGCAAAGGTGTGCTCGCTGTCACACCAATATTCACGGTATGTGGGTTTTGTGCCTTTTTGAATTTTACCGTCAGGGCTACGGAAATTTTGCACTGTATGATAATCCATCATTTTTTCACCTGCTTGATTTACTTGCACCGCTGTCGTAATTTGTTCTGACAGCTCATAAAGTGCTTGTTGCTCTTTACGGGTAATACCTAGTGCCGCAGCCAATAACCCCACAATGGCTGAACGGGTAGGAAAATGATTTGCTCGCCTATGGACATCAAAGGTTTGCAAGCCATAAGCTGATAAACCTTCAGTTTTTAGAATTAACGTTTTCATAAACAACTCCCATGTTGTGAAACTAATTAAAACGTTAACTCACTAATTTTACTGACTAAGGTTATTTTTTCACTCAATGCTGTTTGAGTTAAATCGAATGCTTTGGCTTGTGATTGTAATTCGTAGCCATCAACTAACATTTCGTAATGAGATACTAAGGCTTTTATTGATTCTTCCATGACTTCACCGGTATTTTTGATCGGCTTCCTAAATGCATTTGCTAATGACAGAGGTTGATTTGAACTTGTACATAAAACGAAATCAGCTTTATTGTGTGCTGCAAATGTTTTCTGTTTAGCTGATGGTGAGACTTGAGCAAAGCAATTTACTATTGTATTTACAATGTGTTTCGCTGACCGTTTTTTTGGTATTTTTTGCTAAAAGCTCCACATCTATTGAAGCATAACGATAAAACACGCCAGAGCTAAATTCATGGGTGCCAATATGACCAGAGCCTTGTTCAGCCAAATCATCACACGCTGTAAACCAATCAACTTCAATATCTGCGCTATGAGTTGTTAAGCTATGTGCTACGCTCATTGCTGCTTCAACATTACGTTCAGGGCAACTTGCGTCCATTCTTCCCGATAGTGCAACATCTATAGTGGGTATTTGAACGATTTTCTTTAAATCTTTTAATTCAGTTCCTGCTTGAACCATATTAATAGCTTCTCTGATCGCTCCAATAGAGTAAGGTTGTACCGCATCAAAAAAACGGAGTTTTTCTTTTGTTTCTTTGTTCGTTTCAGTTTTTACTTTTGAGCCCATATTTTCTAAAACGTCTTCAATTAATTTAGCTTCAAATTCAGGCAATTCTTTAATACACAAAGCGAATAAATCATCAAACTTGTTCGTTCTAATTGATAGTTCTTCAACATTTTCTTTGTATAGATCACTTTGGCGAATTGCTCTTTTTAAACACTGACTTGATATGCGACTTCTGATTGTTCCACCGAATACGGCAGTTTTTTGTAAGCCCGAATCATCACGGTTCATCATTGATGATGGATGAGAAATTAACGCATGGATATTAATAAAAGTTGTCATTTGAATGTCCTTTTTAAAATTTTTTAAATACTTAAATTTGAATAAGATTAATCTTGTTCTGCTAAAATAAATTCTTTTAAAAGTTGGCGGCGGGAGTTTTCACCCCAAAATTGTGCTAACTTCCCTAAGCTTTCTAATTGCACTTGTTTACAACGCACTAATTGACGTTTTAAATACTCAATTGCATTGTCACCGCTGCGGGTTATTTGAATAATTTGTGACTCTTTTACGCCTGCTTTTAAAAGAGCAAGAGCTACAGATTGCGCTTCACTTTCTTGAGAAACATCAATTGATGTCATCAAAAATAAAATACGTTGTGTTTGCGTAGTATCTTTAGCACCAGAAAACCTCAAAACTCTAAAGTAAGCAGGGCAATTTGCTAGCTTGCTTAGATTGCATCTTTTCAGCTCCGCTTGGTCACCTTTGCTTAAACTACTGTAAGCGTTATAAATACGTTGATACATAAATTCCCCTAAGTTAACTTGCTTTCGCTAAAGATAATAAACCGGCACCAGCATGTTTTTGTCGGCCAATACCCATAACCAGCGCCTGATAAATTTGATCAGCATTAGTAATTTGTAAAACCCCTTCAAAACAAACAAAGCGATTATTAAAGCTCTTTTTGTTTTTCACTAAAAAACTATCAAGTGCTGTAACGGTGACATTTGCCCCAGAGAGTTTTCGATGCAGCCAAGCGATTTGTTCGTTCTCATTTTTTATTTCAATCACTTTCTTACCTTGGCTAATACATTTAGTAGGATAAGCAACTAATTTAAATTTATAGAACTCTTCATTTTCCACCGTTGGATTAAATGGTTTACTTTGTAAAACGTTAGATTCTTCGCTACTGACCGGCTCTGTGGCCGATTGCAGCAACACCGTCACTTCACCCGTTGCCATTGTATTTTCGTAAGCGTCTAGCAAAGTGCACCTGCCAGTAACTCGTCAAACCGATTAAACTATTTCTTAATTTCAATTAGGAGATAGCCATGAGAAAAATGCGTAGCCTTGAGCAGTGGCGCAACATTATCGA
>NZ_JACJFH010000154.1:0-5984 GCF_014164495.1 Pseudoalteromonas sp. SG41-5
GCGTACAGGTATTGGCAATGTTCTGCGCTTTGGTGCCATCTAAATATGGATTGGCATTAATGAAGTTATAGAGCAACTCAACTGTTGAACTATGTTCGTGTTTTTCATGGGCGTTGGCAATTTCGAGTTTTTTAAGTACTTGTTTTATTTGTTTGGTTCTTTTTTCAACGCGCTGTTCAAGAGAGCTATTAAGTTCTTTGAGGACTTCATTATGGCGATTAATTTGTTGTTGGAGTTTCAGGTTTTGTTTTTTAAGTTGATATTTTTCAATACTGTCGGTGATGGAACGTAGTAATAAGTCATTTTGCCATGGTTTTTGGATATAGCCATGGATCTTGCCTTGATTAACAGCTGCTAAGGTGATTTCTATATCGGCATAACCAGTAAGTAAAATACGCTGAGTATCAGGTGCTAATTTTTGCGCTTGTTGAAAAAGTTCAGCGCCATTCATTTTTGGCATCCGCATATCGCTAATAATTACATCAAATTCATACTGTTTGATTAATTTTAGTGCATCTATAGGTGAATCACTGGTAAGTACCGTAAGTTGCTGCGTTTTGAACAGCCGCGATAAAGAACGTAGCACAATCTCATCATCGTCAACGCATAATACTTGCATGGTTGGTAGGTCTGCTGATTGACTCACGATTTTACCTATGGATAAACAATATTATTAACCATAGCCTGTCTGCTATAGTTTTTCTAATTAAACCGTGTCATTGGCATCAATTGTGCTAATTTTAATGACAAGATAATCGTTTTTAATTGCTGGTTAATTAAGATGGATGCGATAGATGAAGACTACAAGCAAGCTTATTTTCGTGAACGTACCGCGCGTATAAAGGCTGAGCAGCTGATTGAAGATAAAAGTCGCGTTTTATATGCACTAAATGAAGAGTTAATAAAAAAAGTAGCTGATCTTGAGTATCAACAGCAGTTATTTATTCAAGCAGAAAAAATGGCCACTTTAGGTACCTTATGTGCTGGGGTTGCCCATGAAATTAATAATCCCTTAGCTTATGCAATGAGCAATGTAGAAAGTTTGCAACAGAGCATGCATGGCTTTTGTGAGTTACTTGATTTAAACCAGCAATATTTAGCTAAGAGGATTAGTGAAACAAATTTTCAACAACAGTTAGCATCACTTAGTGAGCAGCAATCATTTGCTGAACTGCAGCAAGATATTCATCAACTAGTGGCTGATAGTGCTGAAGGCTTAAGGCGCATTAATCAAATCGTGGGTAATTTGCTTAATTTTGCTCGACCAACAACTAACAAGAAACAATTGGCTGATATGACAGATGCTGTGAAAAATGCGCTTAAATTGCTTAAAAATCAATTAAAAGGTTGTCAGTTAACCACATCAATAACGACATTGCCGCTGAGTTATTGTGATTTGGCAACCATCAATCAAATAATGGTTAACATACTTATTAATGCTTCACATAGTTGCGAAGCATTAATTGATAGACAAGCACATATTCACGTGCAAGTTGATAGCGACGACCAGCAAATAATTATTAGTGTTAATGACAATGGTTGTGGCATGAGTGAGCAAGTGCTTGCAAAAGTTTTTGATCCATTTTTTACTACTAAACCAGTTGGCAGGGGGACCGGTATGGGCATGCCATTAGTGTACACTATGGTTAATGATCATCAGGGAAAAATTGAAATTGAGAGCACCGTAAATATAGGTACATGTGTGCGATGTATATTTCCAGTGTTGAGTGAGCGACCTTAACTCAGGCAAAACCATTTAACCAGAGTTAGGTTAAGTAATAATTTGCTTTTAAATTAGCCAATTGTTGGTTAGTGTAGGTATGAATTTTATAATAACTTGAGGGTGAATAATGCTTAATGAAAAAAGTGAATTGGTTCTTAGGGATTATCTAAGTCAGCACCCTGAACTAAAAGTGGTGAGTTCTGACAGCGTGATTGGTTTTATCAGTGGGTTATTGGCGTGCTCGGAATTTTATGGCGAGTCAGAAATTGCCAATTATATTGCTGATAAAAATGACCCTATTTATACCCAATTAATGACAAGCTCAGCGGAGCATGACGCAATGATCACGCTGCTGGATAATGTGACCGAAGCTCAGGTAGCGCAGCAGCATATACTGGCAAGTATTTATCCTCATGGTAAAGATGCTAAAGCGCCGAGTGAGCAACTACAACAATGGTGTGTAGGCTATTTAGCTGCTTATATGGTGAATCAAGAAGTATGGCAGCATGACTTTAACTTTTTACTCAGTGCCGATAAACAGGTCGTTGAGAATCAGGCGGATGGACAGTTATTTATTGATAACTTTGAAGCGACGCTTAATTTACTAGCCACTTTTGCGATGTGGCCAGATTCGCTCAAAGAGCATCCAGAACCTGCGGTACTTAGTGAAGGCTTTGCGCTACTGTATACCGGATTAGATGAAAGTCTTACTGGCATTGCATCCATGGCATTGATGCTAGAAGATGAAAAACTGGCTTTGTGGGAAGAAGAAGGCTAGAAAACATAGTTTTAACAACCAGCATGATTTGAATAATCATGCTTTTTTTTGTTTAAAATTCAATCAAAAACATGAAATAGGAGAAAATTTAGCTAACTTTTGCATATATCGACCATTGTCGCAGTTAAATATGTTTCTTTTTATATGTGTATGTTGCTAGGATGTTTGCCAAAGCGCAATTTTGTAAATGACGCTTGATCACACTAATTATAACTTTTATTAATTTACCTGTTTACTACTGCAATTGAGTAAACAGGTGAAGAGTCAACAGGGTCGAACAACACACATGACAACACTTCGTTTAAATACATTGGCTATCGCCGTAGGACTTGCATTTAGCACCTCTTCAGTTATTGCTGAAGAAGCAACAGTTCAAGCAGAAAAAAATATAGAACAAATTTCCGTTTTAGGTTCACGGGTTTCTAACCGCACAGCAACTGAATCTTCGTCACCCATTGATTTAATTGACGCTGATGATTTAAACAAAGGTGGCTTTACCGAGCTTGGCCAAAGCTTACAAGCTACAGCGCCATCGTTTAATTTTTCGCGTACTCAAGTATCAGACGGCTCTGATTTATTCCGCCCAGCAACATTACGCGGCTTACAGCCAGACCAAACGCTGGTTTTAGTAAACGGTAAGCGCCGTCATAATCAATCTATTTTTGGCCTTAATGGAACAGTTGGTGCAGGTGCTGCGGGTACCGATATGAATGCTATTCCACTTACGGCACTTAAAGGGGTTGAAGTATTACGTGATGGTGCAGCAGCGCAGTATGGCTCTGATGCTATTGCTGGGGTCATTAACTTATCACTGAATAACTCAACAGGTATAACAACTGGTTATGTACAATATAGTGAAACAGCTGAAGGTGATGGCGAGACTATTTCAGCGGGTTTAAATCGCGGTTTTGATTTGGGCACTGAAGGCGGTTTTATTAATTTATCTCTTGAGTATCGTGATGCCGATGGTACTAACCGTGCAGAGCGCGATACCGGTGGTTCGCTTGATGTAGAGCCAGGTACGTTATCTGACAACGTTCGTTGGGGCCAAGGTAATTCGGAAAGTGAATTTACCTCGTTATTTTATAATATGGCATTGCCAATGGGCGACGGTGAGCTTTACTCGTTTGGTGGTTACTCTGAGCGCACTGCACTGGGTAACGGCTTTTACCGTAACTTTAACGAAGCATCTAAAAATGTTACTCAAGTATACAGTGATGGTTTTTTACCGCGCATTTATAACGAAGCACAGGATATTTCTATTGCGCTAGGTTTTAAAGGTGATATTAATCCAGATTGGAATTACGATGTATCGGCAGTTTATGGTGAAAACCAATATGACTTTACATCACGCAATACATTAAACGCTTCTTACGCGGCGGAGTATTTATTTAATAATCCAACGGCAAGTGATGCTGAGATAGCAGCAAATGCAGGCCCAAGTGGTGGTTACTCAGGTGGTTTTAGGTTCGATCAAACAACAGTTAACCTTGACGTAAATGGCATTGTGGACATTGGTCGCGGCGAACCGCTCTATGTAACAATTGGTGCAGAGTATCGTAAAGAAAATTACCAGATAGTGCCTGGTGATGAAGCATCGTACGCATGTGGTTTAGCAAACATGGATACATCGTATCCATCAGTGAACGACCCTGAGCAATTTGCACAATGTGGCTTTCAAGCTTATAACGGTTTGCGTCCAGAAGCTGCAAATCAGAGTGATCGTAACAGCTACGCATTTTACGTAGATGTTGAAACTATGCTTACTGATGCATGGAACGTCAGTGGTGCACTTCGCTATGAAGATTTCTCTGATGCTGGAGATGACTTAATTGGTAAGTTAGCAACGCGTTATGAATTTAACGATGACTTTGCAGTACGTGGTGCGGTATCTACTGGCTTTAGGGCCCCTTCGCTGCAGCAAAGTGGCTATACAGCATTTACTACTAACTTAGGATCCGACGGCACGTTAACGCAATCATTTACTGCAAATACGGGCACTGCTTTCCCAAGTGCACTAGGTGTAGATAGCTTAAAGCTTGAGACATCGACAAACTACAGTGCTGGTTTTGTTTACGATGTAACAAGCGAACTTTCGTTAACGGTTGATTTTTACCGCGTAGAAATTGAAGACCGTATTACACTTGGCAGTTTATTAACGGCTGACGATGTATCGTTTAGCTCTGAGGCTGTTGCTGCTTTACAAGCAACCGGCGCTGTACAAGCTAACTACTTTTCAAACTCAGTTGATTCAACCACTCAAGGCGTTGATATAATTGCATCATATCGTACAGATGTAGAAGGCGGTAACTTTGGTGTTACTTTTGCGGGTAACTTAAACGATACTAAAATTGATGGTGTAAACGCAGCGGACGGCATTCCAGAATCGGTTGCATTTGATGATTTACAACGCAGCTTTTTTACCGACGGACAGCCTAGTGAACGAGCAACACTTACCTTTGACTACGAACGTGATGCATACACTTCAACAATTCGTTTTAATTACTTTGGCGAAACCGATGTAAAATATTTTGGTAACGATCATATACCATTACCGGGTGAGCTTTCGCCAACAGGTTCGTTTAAACCAACAAGTACGGTTGAATCTGCAGTGTTAGTTGATTTAAACGTGAGTTACCAAATTAACGATATGTTTGTGCTTTCGGTTGGTGCCGATAACGTATTTGATGAAACGCCAGATGAACTAGGCGATGACGAAGTACTAAACTTTATCACCAATGGCGCATTTAAATACCCTGTACGTGCATTGCCTTATGGCTTTGATGGCAGAAGTTATTACGCAAAAGTAAGCTTTAGTTTCTAAATTTATAGTTGTTTATTAAGCCCGCAAATAAGCGGGCTTTTTGATTTAAAATACTTGTATTTTTTTATATCAAGCATACAATCGCAAAACTTTTAAAGAGGAAAAATAAATGAGTAAACGTCGTTCTAAAGTGATTAAATCTACAACATCAGTAGATACAGGTCGGGGTGTTATTCGCGATAATGCATTAGCGGCATTAGTGACATCGAAAATTTTTAAACCACAAATTGTAGCTGCTAAAAAAGGCAAAGGCGCTTACAAACGCAAAAAAAAACACGCAGGACAAGAGTCCTATTTAATCGCCGCTTAATGACGTTGTGATCAAATAGGGCTTTTATTTAAATGCTATTTTTTACAAAAAATAGCAAGCTCCGACATTTTTTTAAAAACCTCGCTTAGATAATTTTTTTCTAAGCGAGGTTTTTTGGTTATATAGTCTACCACCTTATTGTTTATATCTATTCCCACTCTCATTTACGTTTTCGTAAAACTTGCTAGAGCCCGCGAAGATACTCGCAAATAAAACTTAACCATAAATTAACCTTGTATTCATATTCTGTATGCGAAATTACCCTTTCTTTAAACGGGATGGCTCTAATTTAGTTCTAAATAATGATAAAAAATATATTTTATGGTCTTTTTTTATTAATAAAGTGGCT
>NZ_JACJFH010000155.1:0-5948 GCF_014164495.1 Pseudoalteromonas sp. SG41-5
CCGGAGTTAAATCCAATAGAGCAAGTATGGAGTTGGATACGGCAACACTGTTTATCTAATCGTGTGTTTAGTGGTTATGAAGAAATAGTCGAACAGGTTTCGCAAGCGTGGAATAAATTCATTTCAGTCCCAGATACGGTTAAAAGCAAATGCTCTAGAGACTGGATAAAATTGACTTAATCTTTATGCAGATTGGTATTATTTAAAGAACTATAGTTGATAAAGAATCAAAAAATCGGCCACAATATAGATTATGACCGATTACTCTTTTTCGAAAAGGAAATTACAATCTTGCAAATCCCTTTTATATTACTAAAAAATATTAACTAACGGCTGCGTAAAAACAACCAAAACCGGGTAGGGTAAGGGTTTGTTTCTCTAAGCTGCCATTGTGATGATTCAATTCTGTATGTTGCACAATATCAGTGTGTTCAATGTTGAGGCTTGCAGGCTCTTGAGCTAGGTTAAATACGCACAACATAGTTTGGCCTGCAAAACGACGGTAAAAAGCTAACAATGGCTCAGGGGTATTAATAAATTCAATATCGCCTTCGAGTAAGATAGCTTGTTGCTTACGCCATGTCATAAAATGGCGGAACGCATTTAGAATCGAATCACTATCGCTATCTTGTTTGCTTACAGTCTGGTGTTTGTGGTTTTCGTCAACAGGTAACCAAGGTTTCGTTGCAGAAAATCCGGCCTGTTCACCGTCATCATTATGCCATGGCATAGGCGTACGACAGCCATCTCGGCCTTTAAAGTTTGGCCAAAAAGTTATCCCATATGGGTCTTGTAAGTCTTCAAACGCCACACTTGCTTCACCAAGACCTAGCTCTTCACCTTGGTACATACATACACTACCGCGCAATGAAGCGAGTAGGGCGGTAAGCATTTTACACTGCGCAGGGTTTACTTCACCATTGTTACTCCAACGACTAGCAACACGTTCTACATCATGGTTACTAAAGGCCCAGCAAGGCCAGCCTTCTGTCATTCGTTCTTCCAATGTCTTAACCGTTGTACGAATATACTCACTGCTATAATCATTGGTTAGTAGCTCAAAACTGTAACCCATATGCAGTTTATCGCCACCGGCGGTGTATTCAGCCATAGTAGCAAGTGAATCCTCGGATGATATTTCACCCAAAGACACGGTACCAGGATATTTGTCTAACAGGGTACGAATATCTTGCATAAAGCTAATATTTTCAGGTTGGGTATTATTATAATGGTGATACTGAAAAGCATACGGATTATCTTCGCTAAAACCACGGCCTTGGCGTTTTTCTGGCGGTTTAGCTGGGTTATCACGTAGCTGTGCATCGTGATAACAAAAGTTAATTGCATCTAGGCGAAAACCATCTACCCCTTTTTTAAGCCAAAACTCAACATTATCTAATACTGCTTGACGTACATCTGGATTATGAAAATTAAGATCCGGTTGTTCAGTAAAAAAGTTGTGTAAATAATACTGGCCACGACGCGGCTCCCATTGCCAAGCAGGGCCACCAAAAATTGAAAGCCAGTTGTTTGGCTGGGTGCCATCTGGTTTTGCATCAGCCCATACATACCAATCAGATCTGGCGTTAGTTTTGTCTTCTCGGCTATCTAAAAACCATTGATGTTGGTCTGATGTGTGGCTCAATACTTGATCAATAATAATTTTAATATCGCGTTGATGAGCTTGTGCAATGAGCTCGTCAAAGTCATTAAGATCGCCAAAAAGAGGGTCTACGTCACGATAATCGCTGATATCATAGCCAAAGTCTTTCATTGGTGATTTAAAAAATGGTGAGATCCAAATAGCATCAACACCCAGACTTTTAATATAGTCTATCCGGCTGATGATCCCTTTTAAATCACCAATGCCGTCACCGTTGGTATCTTGAAAACTGCGCGGATAAACCTGATAAATCACGGCACCCTTATACCACTGCTGTTGAGCCATTTTTTTCTCCATCGTGACAACACTCCCCATTTTACCCTAGCAATTATTACTGTTTAGAAATGGTGTGTTCGTAATCTTGTTAGCAGTTCGATTAAAGCAAACTACGTTATTTTTTAAAAAGCATACGTGAAGGGCTTGATACTGTAAAAAGGATGCATACGTATGCATGCTAAATAGATCGCTTTGATAAGGAAAACAGCTTCTGAAAAACCTATTAACAAAGGTATGTGAGCGGCAAATAGATGTTTACCAATTCTCGTTTTCGTATCATTAACAAAGTAGCAAATCCAACTTGGTGCATATTATATGGGTTCTGTAGCGTTATGGTGCAGCGCCATTAATGGTCTTACCAATTGGCATTTTGTGAGGGGGGCGATCGGGACTCGAATGCAAAGTGTGAATGCACTAATAATTAAGGTATTAAACTGTAAATCGCCGCGCTGAAGGAGCTCGATGCAGTACATATTTCTTTTATAAAATAGAATGATCAATTATCCCCTCTTTATACCTATAAAAACAAGGTGTTGCCATTATTTGTGTGAATTTTTTGTTAACTTTGTTGGTTTTGTACTAGCCTGAATACGTATGCATAAAGTTGTTAAAAAAATAAGGCGGGCGTTAATATTCATCCTGACAACAAAATAGCTAACAAATGGTTTGCTTCTATCACAAGCAACTCGCTAAAAGTTAGTAATATAAAATTGGGTAACGGGAAACACATCATGTCTATGTTCAAACCAAGTATATTAACAATTGCACTTGCAACCGCAGGCTTAACTAGCATGTCAGGTTTTGCAGCTGAGCAACAAACAACTGCGAATGAAGATTTAGAAGTCATTGAAGTGAAAGGTTTTCGTCGTAGTTTAATTCAAGCTATTGACACTAAGCGTTTCAGCAGCTCAGTAGTAGAGGCAATCTCAGCAGAAGATATTGGTAAGTTACCAGATTCGTCTATTGCAGAATCAATTGCGCGTCTACCTGGTCTTGCCGCGCAACGATTAGATGGCCGTGCAAGTTCAATTACTATTCGTGGTATGGGCGAAGACTTTAGTACCACAACATTTAATGGTCGTGAGCAAGTATCGATTGGTGATAACCGTGGTGTTGAATACGACTTATACCCGTCAGAAGTGATCAGCGAAGTTGTTGTATACAAAACGCCAGACGCATCTTTAACGACTCAAGGGATTGGCGGTACCGTTGATTTACGCTCTACGCGTCCTCTCTCAGCCGGTGAACAATCAATTACTGCAAATGTGCGTTTTGAACAAAACGAAATGGATGCAGTTAATCCAGAAATGGATAATAAAGGTTATCGTGGTTCGTTTGGTTATGTAGATCAATTTGCTGACGATACCATTGGTGTTGCATTTGCTTATGCCCACATGGAATCACCAAATCAAGAACAACGCTGGAATGCATGGGGTTATGATCCAAGTGGTGCTGACGGCAATTTACGTTTACAGGGCGCTAAGCCTTATGCACGTTCATCAGAGCTAACAAGAGATAGCTTTTTAGGTGTGCTTGAATTTGCACCATCAGATAAACTGCATATTACCGCCGATGCGATGTATGTTGATTTTGAAGATAAGCAAATATTACGAGGCATAGAGCTGCCATTAAATTCAGGTCGTGCAGATACAAATTATGAAACGTTAGCCACCAATGGTGGCGTTGTTACTCAAGGCCAAGTTAATAATATTAAAACCTTAGTTCGTAATGACGTAAACTTCAGGACTGCTGATTTACTCGCGCTTGGTTTTAACGTTGAATACGATATAAATGACAGCTGGCAAGTGGCTGCTGATGTGAGTTATTCAAAGGTTGAACGTGATGTCTGGGGTCTTGAAAGCTATGCAGCGACAGGACGTGGTGACAACGAAGGCCTTGGTGATAACCTACAATACAGACTTGACAGTGGTATGGCTGGCGCCATTTTTACCCCTACACTTGATTATTCAGACCGCGATTTATTTCAACTGGGTGCAGCGCGTACTTGGGGGAGTAGTGCTGTTGGTGGCGATGGTCAAGATGGCTTTTTAAATAGACCACATGTTGAAGATGAATTAGCATCATTAAAGCTCAGTGCAAAAACGTTTATTGAAAATAGTCCGATAAGCCAAGTTGAATTTGGTGTTAACTACAGCAGCCGTGAAAAAGATAAACAAGATACCGGTGAGTACCTGCGCCTCAAGCAGTATCCTGAAATGGTGCGTATCCCAGATGAATATTACCTAGGCTCAGTATCACTTGATTTTATTGGTATGGGTGACATGATTGCATATGATTCGTTAGCCCTATACAACAGCGGCGCGTACGATTCATTTAATCAAGCTGATACTGATACAGGCCGTTGGGCAAATATTTGGACTGTACAAGAGGATATTTTAACTGCCTATGTTAAAGCTGATTTAGATACTGAATTGTTTGGTTTACCTGCACGCGGCAACGTGGGCTTGCAAATTGTAAATACAGATCAAAGCTCTGACGGTTATGCGGTTGATTCAGATCCGGATACAGGCCTTGTCCGTGTACAATCAAATAGAGCAGGCGACAAGTATACTGAATTTTTACCAAGCTTGAACTTGAACTTATCGTTGACTGAAGATCAAATGCTACGCTTTGGTTTAGCTCGTACAATGTCGCGTTCACGTATGGATCGTATGAATGCAAGTAACAGCTACAGCTTTGATGCGGCAAAAAACAACGTTACAACACCACCGACTAATCTAGAAAATTCACCGTGGAGTGCAAGTGGCGGTAACCCAAGTTTGCGTCCTGTTATTGCTAATCAAATCGACTTATCGTATGAGTATTACTTTAGTGCGGAAGGTTATTTTGCAGCTGCTTTATTTCATAAAGACATAGAAGATTGGCAGTTCAACACGCAAATAGTGGGTGATTTTGCTGATGTTGATACACCTAATGGTGAAGTGCCGATCACTAACCAAGGTCTAGTGAGCGCATGGGATAACGTAGGCGATGCAAAAGTATCAGGCCTTGAGTTAACAGCGACATTACCAGGTAATATACTCAGCGATAGCCTTGAAGGCTTTGGTACAGTTATTAGCGCTACCTTTTTAGATTCTTCACTTGATAACCTCAATGGTGAGAAAGAAGAAATTCCAGGTCTACCAGATAAAGTTTATAACTGGACACTTTATTATGAAAACTACGGTTTTCAAGCACGTGTGAGTATGCGTTACCGCTCTGACTTCTTAGGTGAAGTAAATGGTCTATCATTAGCAAGAACAACGGTCGTTGTTGCAGAAGAGACTATCTGGGATGCCCAAATTGGTTACGATTTCTCTGAGTCTAGCATTGAAGCATTACAAGGTCTTACTGTATCGCTACAAGCACAAAACTTAACTGATGAGCCGTTTGTAACTTATCATGACGGCAATAAAGCAACGGTACGTGATTATCAAAGCTATGGGGCTAATTATTTATTAGGCTTTGCTTATAAATTTTAATTAAATATACCCAAGTCAGTATGATTCAGTTGTATTAAACGCGATTGAGACAAGATACTAGGGATCTCAATAGAGATCCCTTTTTTATTTGTGAGGAGTGATAAATGAAAGCGATAGAAAAAATTGTTATCTTAGGCGGCGGCAGTGCAGGTTGGATGACCGCTGCGATGTTAGCAAAAGTGTTTTCTAAGCAGCTATCAATCACTTTAATAGAATCACCCGATATTCCAACTGTTGGTGTAGGGGAGGCAACTATCCCTGCGATACAGACTTTCAACAATGTCTTGGGGCTTGATGAACACGTTTTTTTAAAGCGCACTCAAGGCACTTATAAACTTGGTATTCAATTTGAAAATTGGGGCCAACAAGGCGATAGTTACCAGCATGCATTTGGTGATATTGGCAGAGGGCTTGGGATCACCCCATTTCATCACTTTTGGCTCAAAAGCAACCAAAGCAAAACAACGCAAACCTTATGGGACTTCAGTGTTAATGCCATAGCGGCAAACCATAATAAATTCCACCCA
>NZ_JACJFH010000156.1:0-5920 GCF_014164495.1 Pseudoalteromonas sp. SG41-5
ATTTGGCATATTCAAGTTTTTGTTGTGCACTGAGTGTTACTTTTGATTTTCTGGTCATAGTGATACCTTTTGGGTTTAGCTCATTTTACGCTATAAACCTGTCCAGTTTCATTAGACCATTACAGTCAGGAAAGTCACGAGATTGGTCAATGATAAACGAAGTAAATTTGAATCCTGAGAAAAAAGAAGAAATGCGGGCGGCATAAAATTTAACTTGAGGCGACAACTAACTTGAAAAACTCCGGTTCGGCTTAACCTTACTTTCTCTGTGTTGCGCGAAGCGCCTCGGTGTCCTCTGTGGTGCAAATTGTTTAAATGATTAATTCACCACAGAGGGCACAGAGCTCACAGAGGAAGAGATTAAAGAGATAAAGTTAAAGGTGCTAGGGTTTTGGAAGCCTGCGGGTTGGCTCGGTGTAAGGCTATATGTAAGCGGGGCTTTATCATGGCGAATTTTAATTATTGCTATTTATGAAATTAAATATTTCCTATAATAGTAATTATTGATTAAGTATTGATGTAACCAACTAATGTTAAAGCAACTTGTAGTCGCTAGTAGTCTAATTATTGTTAGCGGATGTGATGACAACGTTAAACCTAAGCAATCAAAGGCTGCTGTACAACCTTATCAATTAACAACACTTGAGCATTACCAGCATCAAGCTAACAACTTACTTCGCAGTATTAGAGTGCAAAAAGATGCGGCTAATTTAGAAACTCAATCTGCTGATTTAGTCGCGCTATCGCAGACTATCCTCAGTGACTTGATAGTTGATTATCCACAATGTGCTGAATACTTAAATGCGCTTATTGCTGTTGCTGATTTGCTCCCGTCATTGCCCCTAGAAGAAATTGAAAGTGGTTATCATAGCGATGGTAAGCTACCTAAGTTTGACGAGCCCATCTGTTATCACGGTAAGGATTTATTGGTTCATCCTGCGACTGTACAAGCGATTGCTCGTTCAGGATTTGTTGATCAACAAGCTTATGAATATGCGGAACTTGAGATTATTGAGGTAATTGCTCATTTTGATCAGGTTGAACAAGTATTAAAGTAAATAGCTTAAACTCAATTGCCATAAAATTGTCATACCAGCTTGCTACTTTAACTGCCTCTTAATGAAGTAATGGGTTATTGATAAGTGAGTGCTCAGCTAAGTATATTAGACAATATATTGCGAAATAGTGAAATAACGACACTGTTTCAACCCATCTTTGATATCGCTGGGCAGCAAATATTAGGTTACGAAGCATTAAGTCGCGGTCCTAAAAATTGTGCATTAGAGATGCCAAATACGCTTTTTAGTGCTGCAATTGTGCACGATAAAATCTCAGAGCTTGAGTTGCTATGCCGTTCAAAAGCGATCGAAAATTTTGTAAGGTTAAAACTACAAGGCAAATTATTCTTAAATGTAAGCCCTAAAACCTTACTGGATCCTTGTCATCCGAAAGGCGAAACATTACACCTAATTAAGCAGTTTGGTTTGGCCGCTAATAGAGTGGTGATTGAAGTTACCGAACAAGAAAAGGTCGATGATGGCTTTTTATTGCTGAAAACAATTGCTCATTATCGCCAGCTCGGTTTTTCGATTGCCATCGATGATTTAGGTGCAGGCTACTCAGGATTAAAGCAATGGTCAGAATTATGTCCTGACTATGTGAAAATTGATCGTTATTTTATTGACCATTGTGATGAAAGCGTGGTTAAAAAAGAATTTTTAAAATCAATTATAGAGTTAGCGAAAGTTACCAAAACAGCCGTGATAGCAGAGGGCATAGAGCGGGTTGAAGAACTAAGTTTACTTGAAGGGCTAGGCATTGTGAATGCGCAAGGCTTTTTGCTGGAACGACCAAGTTTAAAGCCTAGTTTAGCGTTTGACTCAGCTCAATTACAGCAATTAAGTTTTACTCCACTTACCAATCAGTTTGAGCAATCAATGGCGATAGGTTGGCTAGCAATCGAACAAGCCTCCATCGACAGTCATACCCGTTGTAAAGATGCGCATAATATTTTTGAAAAAGATAAATCGATTATCAGTCTTGCGGTTGTAGACGAAAACTTACAGCCGATAGGCTTATTACACAAAGATCAACTGACAGAAGTATTTGCGGCTCCTTATGGCCATGCTTTATACGACAAACAACCGGTTACGGCACTAATGCATAAGCAACCCTTGGTAGTTGATGAAAATCAGCTACTTGATACTGTTAGTCAGCAAATTACCGAAAATGATTTTGATATTCGCCGTCATATTGTGATCACTCGCACTGAGCAGTACTTAGGGCTCGCGCCACTGCGGGATATTTTAAAACATATTACGGAAGAGAAAATTCGTCATGCTCAGCATGCTAATCCACTTACGATGCTGCCGGGGAATGTTGCAATTAACGAAGCAATTGAGCATAGATTAAGAGCCAAACACAGCTTTGCATTAGCCTATATTGATTTAAACCACTTTAAGCAGTTCAACGATTTATATGGTTACGCCAGTGGTGATAGTGTCATCAAATTATTGGCCGATGTCACCACCCAAGCTTGTAGTAATGTGCCCAGTTTTGTTGGTCATATTGGTGGCGATGATTTTATGGTGGTCTTTGATGGTGATGATGCGGCTACAGTATGTAACAACATAATAACTGAGTTTGAGCTGAAATCTCGTGCATTCTTTACGCCAGAGCATATTGCCAGTGGTGGTTATTGGGCAACTAATCGTGAAGGTGAAAAGCAATTTGTACCTTTACTTACTTTATCGATTGGCGTTGTTGAACCCGATCTAGAGCAGTGTACTAACAGTCATCAAATTGCTGCATTGGCAACAGATGCTAAAAAAGAAGCAAAACGTTATCGCCACAGCTATCTATTTTTATGTAAACGACGTGGCCCTGCTTTGGCGGTTGTACGTTTAACTCCTGAGAAACAAGTCATATAAAATAACGTTAAGTAGGGCTGTTTTTCTTGAGTATTTATTGCTCAGCGTGTAGCTTTACTAAAACACTAGAAAATAATAAATATGACTAGGTATTTCTTTTCACTCATCTCGCTCTCGGTACTTATTGTTAGTACCGTATACAGTGCTAAAACTGCAGCAAAAGAAACGGTCACAATCGCTCAAGAACCTCGAACATTATATAAACGAGATGCATACTTAAAAGAGTTACTGCAACGTGCGCTTGATGCCGCTAATTATTCAGCCCAGTTAGAATCTGTCGTGGTACACCCTCACCAACAGCGAGCGCTCATATCCCTTGCCGATAATAGCGTTGACCTATATTGGAGTATGACCAGCCCCGAACGCGAAACCTTAGCAATACCGATAAAAGTGCCGTTATTTAAAGGTTATATTGGTAAGCGAGCCTTAGTAACTAGGCAGTCGTTTCTTAATCGCTTTGTTGATATCAAGAGCAAAGAGCAACTAAAAGGGTTTACTGCAATTCAAGGGCATGACTGGCCAGATACCAAAATATTGGCACATAATGATTTATCAGTACGGCCGTTTGCAAATTATCAAGCGATGTTTAATATCGTTTTGACCGGACGAGTTGATTACTTTCCTCGCTCCTTCATAGAAGTAAGCTCAGAGTTAAAAGAAGTTAATAAGCAAGCGCTGGTTATTGTGCCAAATTTATATATTAGCTACCCGAGTGCTTTTTATTACTTTGTGGCCAAACACAAGCCAGAACTGGCAAAAACGCTCAGCGATGGCTTAGCTATTATGCAAAAGAACGGTAGTTTTGATGAGCTATTTAATCAGTATTTTGGCGATGATTTAAAGGCCTTGCCATTTGATCCGCAGAACACTGTTGAGATCAAATTAGAGAACCCTTATTTTAATCATTAAAAAAGGAGCCTAGGCTCCTTTTAGTATCGATCTGAGTATAACTTGCTATTAGCGAAGTAACGCTTCAGTTAATACTGGGCGAATTTCACGGATCATCGCTTGTGTTAATTTCGGTGCGCCACAGATAATATTACCGCTGTGAGCGTAATTATTACCACCGGCAAAATCTACAACCATACCGCCAGCTTCTTTAACCATTAGTTCACCTGCAGCTGAGTTCCATGGTTTCAAACCAATTTCAAAGAAACCATCAACACGGCCAGCTGCCACGTATGCCATGTCTAGTGCAGAACAACCGGCACGGCGAATATCAGCAGTGTGAACAAACAATGCTTTGAATGCTTCAGTATACGCATCCATATGGTGTTTGTTTTTGAATGGGAAACCAGTGGCAAGAACAGTACCAGAAAGAACGGTAGTTTTACTTACACGAAGACGTTTGCTATTTAGCTGTGCGCCTTGACCACGAGAAGCGGTGAAAAGCTCGCCACGAATTGGATCGTAGATAACAGCTTGGTCTAGACGACCTTTAACTTTAAGTGCGATAGAAACCGCGTAATGAGGGATGCCTTTGATGAAGTTTGTAGTGCCATCAATAGGATCAACAATCCATTGGTAATCTGCATCTTTACCTACGTGCTCACCTAGCTCTTCACCAACAATAGAGTGAGTAGGGTAAGATTGTAAAATAGTGTCGCGAATTACGGCTTCGGCTTCTTTATCAATATTCGTTACTAAATCATTAGTGCCTTTTTGTTGCACTTCAACTTTTGATAAATCTTCGCCAGCGCGAAGTAAAATTTTGCCTGCGTTACGCGCAGCGCGAACCGCAATGTTTAACATTGGATGCATGGTATTACCTTTGGGTTGTAAAAGAACGTGTATATATTTCTATATATTTCAGCCGGCGTATTCTAGCGATTTTTGACACAAAGTAAACAATAAACCCCAAAAATTTTTGAGTGTTTTTTGTACTGGATTGAGTTGCAAGGTAAAAATTACAAGACAAAAGCCAGCATTGATCGTTGATACATAAAACTTCCCATATTTATTACCTAGAACCTAGAACCTAGAATCTTTGCTGCTTACAGCTTTTCTCTATGTTATAATTCGCGCAATTTTTTGGTATGAGTTAAACAGTAATGATCTTAGATGACATCCGCATTGTTTTAGTAAACACCTCGCATTCAGGTAACATCGGCTCAGCGGCGCGCGCGATGAAAACCATGGGCTTATCAAAACTGTATTTAGTTGATCCAGCGTGTGAAGTTGATAGCCACGCCAGCGCATTAGCGGCCGGTGCAACTGATGTGCTAGGTAATGCGGTAATCGTTGACACAGTTGCTGAAGCGATTGCAGGTTGTGCTCTAACTATTGGTACTAGCGCCCGTTCACGTACTTTATCGTGGCCTATGGTGGAACCACGTGAATGTGGTGAGAAGCTAGTTGCCGAAGCTGTTACTGGTCCTGTAGCATTAGTTTTTGGCCGCGAAAACAGTGGTTTAAGTAATGAAGAACTGCAACTGTGCAACTACCATGTGTGTATTCCGGCTAATCCTGAATATAGCTCGCTTAATTTAGCAATGGCTGTGCAGACCTTATGTTACGAAACGCGTATGGCATTTTTAAATCAACAACCAAAAGCCACGCCAGTAGATGATGCTGTGTATCCAAGCTCAAAACAAACCGAGTTATTTTACGAACACTTAGAACAAACCTTACTGGAAACAGGCTTTATTATTAAGCAGCATCCGGGCATGGTAATGACTAAGCTACGTCGTTTATTTAACCGTGCACGCCCAGAAGATGCAGAGCTAAATATCTTGCGCGGTATTTTAACCTCAATAAATAAGTCTACTAAATAAGCGAAAGTTATAAGACTATTTGCCGCTAATACTTGACTAAATTACTCAGGTAATTACAATGAACACAGTACTTGACTAAAACAGTCGGGTATTGAAGTTAGTTGAGGGGCTAGGAAGATATAGGCACTAGGAATAGCTTGAGTAGAATCGAGCGATATAAACTTTGTAGAACCTAGAACCTAGAACCTAGAACCTAGAACATAGGACCTAGAACCT
>NZ_JACJFH010000157.1:0-5811 GCF_014164495.1 Pseudoalteromonas sp. SG41-5
AGCATATGCTGCTCTATGTCAGCCACTTTTTGCTGAGCATTAAAAATAGTGTCTGCCGGTTGCGTGCCTTGCATAACAGCTTTTAAGGTGTCGTAAAAGCCGACTTTATCGTACAAGTAATCCATTTTTCCTTGCTGGATATACGGGCGATATAGTGCGGGATTGTATACCTCGGCTAGTAAAAATGCCTCTGGGTTGTGCATCTTGATTGATGAGTTTAGAAAGCTCCAAAACTCTACTGGTACCATTTCGGCCATATCATAGCGAAAGCCATCTACGCCTTTATCGAGCCAATATAGCGCGATATCACGGAACTTATACCAGCTGTTTGGCAACTCTTTATCCTGCCAAAACTCAAAGTGCGCGCGTAAATCTTTAGTAGCATACTCATCGGGCAGAGTTGGAAAGTCATAACTACCGTCAGGTTTTACGCCATAATTTACTTTAACTGTTTCGTACCAGTCGTTTATATCAGGCTTAGCAGCACGGGCACCATTACCAGTCCATTTTGCAGGCGTTTCAGCAAATAAGTTATCAGCAAGTGGGTGGGCATTACCGCCTAGCACTTGGTAGTTTTCACTGGTTGGTACTTGAAATGACTGCCCAGTAACGTAATAAAAGTTATTATCGCGGGCATACTCTACGCTGGTGTCATCTTGCTCACCAAAATCTTTAACTCCAGCGGGTTTAGCGGTTGATTGATAATGACGCGCCACATGATTTGGCACAATATCAATGACCACTTTCATACCGTGTCGATGGGTGCGCTCAATTAATGCAGCAAACTCTTCGAGGCGGCGCTCTGGATTAATGGCTAAATCTGGGTTTACATCGTAATAATCTTTAATTGCATACGGCGAGCCGGCACGGCCTTTCACTACATCCGGGTCATCTTGGCTAATTCCATATTGGCTGTAATCGCCGACCAAAGCATGGTGTAACACGCCGGTATACCAAATATGGGTGGTACCAAGTTCTTTAATGCCACTTAAAGCAGTATCATTAAAGTCACTAAATGTGCCTACGCCATTTTGCTCTTTGGTTCCCCACGGAATATTGGCTGTTTGCGTATTACCAAATAAGCGCGTGAATACCTGATACACAACCGGCTTTGAATGCTCGTTAACTTGTTCAGCTACCTTTTTGTCAGTACTGGGGGTTGTGGGCTCATCTGAGCAGCTCGACAATAACAAGCTACTAGCTAATACCCATGAGCCATATTTGAATGTACTAATTGTGGTTTTATTTGTTGTCATAATGTTCTTACTTAGATCTGACGTTTTAATGGGTTGTCATTTAAACGTCATTTTTATTATAAATTTAATACTAAAGTGAACTGCCACTGACTGACAGCGGCTGCATACGTATTCACACAGGCTTTATTCAATTATTAATACCGTTGCACTCATAGGCGCTAAGGTCACTGTATCTGTTATATTTATTTGCTGTTCAGTAAAAAGACTCACAGCCTTTTTGTATTGCCCAATAACCTCTTGCAGATACGCTAATGACCAGTTTTTTGCTGCGGTATTTTTATTTAAAAACACCAACAAAGTTTGCTGTTCACTTATCCGCGCGTAACTGTATATACCTGATTTAGGACTAAAATGAACCAGTTTACCTTGCGCTATTGCTGGGCTTTGCTTTCTAAAATTAAGTAAGGTGGTGATGGTTTGCTGCATATCACGCTGCTCATCTGATAACCCTTGTCCTGTAAAAGCATTACTTGGCTGACCTTTAAAACCACCGGGGAAATCAATACGGATATCACCGTGATCATTACTGCCCGTATTATCAAGCAATACTTCGGTGCCATAATACATTTGTGCAATACCACGAGTGGTAAGCAACATAGTCATCGCCATTTTCGTTTTAGCAAGATCTTGCTTAAGCTGAGTGTAAACTCGGCTCATGTCGTGGTTATCGGCAAACACGAGCAAGTTGTCTGGATTTGGGTATAAAAAGTCATTGGCGATTGATTGATACACTTTTACCCAGCCAGTGTTCCAACTCTCCTCTTCATTAAGTGCTTGAATAAGTGACTCTTGTAATGAAAAATCCATCACGCTTGGTAAGCTTGAGGTATAGCCGTCGTTATTTACCTTTCCTGCTTGCCAATATGAAGCAATCGCAGGATTGGTGGTCCACTCTTCGCCAACAATATTAAAAGCGGGATACTCAGTCATTATGGCTTTAGTCCAGTCAGCTAAAAAGGCTTTGTCTGAATATGAATAGGTATCAACGCGAATACCGCTTAAGTCGGCGTATTCAATCCACCAAATAGCATTTTGGATAAGGTAGTTTGCTAATAACGGTTGCCGCTGGTTTAGATCCGGCATTGTGGCTACAAACCAGCCATCGCTAAACTGGCGTTTATCAAACTCACTTGCATGTGGGTCTTGAATGGTTTGACGAGCATGGCTGGTAGCATGTTTACCGTTTGCAAACTCGCCATTAAAATTGATCCAATCTGATGTGGGTTTATCTGTCATCCATTCATGCTCAGAGCCAAAGTGATTAAGCACTAGGTCCATCACTATACCAATACCGTGTTGTTTCGCTTTGGCTGATAACTCGCGATATAACTCATTTGAGCCCATGCGTGGGTCGATAGTGTAAAAATCGGTAATTGCATAACCGTGATAAGAGTAGCTGGGCATATCATTTTCAAGCGGTGGTGTTAACCAAAGCTGGGTTACGCCCAGTTTTTGCAAATACGGCAGTGCGTTAATTACACCTTGAATGTCGCCACCGTGACGCCCACCTCGCTCAATTGGATTTGCACCCTCAAGCACTCCTTTTACTGTGTCGTTGCTGCTATCGCCATTAGCAAAGCGATCCGGATTAATTAAGTAAATGGTATCACTGCTATCAAAACCGTTACGTTTACTGCTATTAGCTTTACGTGCATGCAATTGATACTCAAAACGCTCCCCTGATTTACTGCTAAACACTAAAACACCTGGCTTTGCTATTGGATTTATTTCAATATTTAAAAAAGCGTAATTTGGGTTATCTGTTTTAGTTACACTTTTTAAACTCACCCCTGAGTAAGATGCTAATTGCCATTGTTGCTTAGCAATACCTTGATCATGCAGCATAATTTGCAAGGTATTATTTTGCATACCAACCCACCAGTTTTGTGGCTCAACGCGCATTTTTGCGTGCAGCTGAAAACTCAGCATTACTGTTACTAACAGTAATGCGCTTTTTGATAGTCTCATATTAATATCCTGATTATTTTTGCTGCGGGATGATGGGCGTAAGCGCTCTAAAATGGCTTGCACACTGATGGTTAAAATTATAAAGCTCTTTAATTTGCTGTTGTTGCGTATAACTTGGCTTAGCAACGCTAGGAGGGAAGACGCCATAACCGCTCAATAAGGTATGCCACGACAGACTTGAATAGTAGTTTTCAATCCCTTGATGGGCAATTTCGCCGGTTAAATCATTACGCGATAGCCAGCACTGAAGAATATTTTTTAACGAGGCTGATAGCATTTCATTTTGACCATTTGCTTGCCAATACTCGGTATCTCGACGATTAGATGCGCGATAATGACACACAATATAATCGCGAATACCTTCTATACGGTTATTAATTTGCATATTGAACGGATCACGTTTTACTTCACTCGGTCGGTTATGCTCAAAACATGCGATAAACGATTCGATTGTTTGCTGCACTAAATGTAAAGCAGTTGCTTCAAGAGGTTCAATAAAGCCTTGCGATAAACCTACAGCTAAACAGTTTTTATACCAATGTTGCTTAACTCGTCCTACTTTCATTGTTAGCTTACGTGCAGGTACATCGCAATTGAGTAAGCCGAGTTTGGTTCTAAGTTCTGTTTCTGCTTCATCAGCACTGCAAAAGTCTTGGCTGTAAACATAACCATTGCCAATACGATTGGTAAGCGGAATAGCCCATTGCCATCCATATTTTAATGCGGTTGAAGTTGTTTGCGGGGCTTGTAATTGATTACTCATTGTCGGCAGTACAATAGCACTGTCGTTAAATAGATTTTCTTTAAAACTAAGCCAAGGTACGGCTAATGCTTGCTGAATAAGCAATCCTTTAAAACCACTACAATCGATAAAAAAATCAGCTGCAATACACTGCTGTCCATCACTGTTTTCATCAAGAACAAGCTGCTTGATGTTGCCTGCAGAATCAAGCTCAACCTGCGCGATGGTGCTTTTTAGGTGCTTAACACCTTTGCTTGTTGCTCTATTAGCTAAAAATAGCCCAAGCAGTCCCGAGTCAAAATGATAACCATAACTTTGCTGAAATGGAAAGTCCGCTTGAGTATGTGGCCCACGCCGTTGCTTAGCTAAGTAGGCTGCTAAAAAATAGCTGTCGGGATGTGCATCAATCGCTACACCTTGACGTTTTAACAAACAACTTTTTATAAATTGCTGCTGTGTATGTAAATCCGTCTGCCCATAAAATGAGTGAAAATACTGCTCATGACCTGGATGGGTAGACCAATTTTTAAATTCAATCCCCAGTTTGTAGGTTGCATTGCATTGAGGCATCCACTCACTTTCGCTAATATTTAATGTATCGAAGAATTGTTTTAACTGCGCAGTCGACCCTTCACCAACACCAATAGGCGCAATTGTTGGTGATTCAATTAAAGTGACATGGGTATTAGTGAGAGAATGATTTAATAAATTAGCAGCCATCCACCCTGCTGTACCACCACCAACAATAATAATATTCATACTAAAGGTGACCTTTTGCTAACTCTGAACAACGACAAAATCGCTGTAAATATTGCTCATGTGTTGGTAAGTGAGTAACGTATTGCTGTTGGATAGTCGCTATATTGGATAAGAACTCATCAAGCTCAGAATCTGAAATTGCACGTGCGAGCGGGTGATAACTTTGTGGTCGGATCCCTTGTCCAATTAAAACTTGTAGCCAAGCAACCTCTGAAAAAAGTTCATCTGCTTGTATTGAAAGCGTGCCTGTTCGTTTAAATAGTGCAATACGTTGCTGTAATGAGTCAGGTAATGTCATAGCGCCACACCGTTGCCAAAATGGAGACTGCTTTTGATTAACAGCGTAATGCAAAATAATAAAATCACGAATTTTTTCAAATTCATTTTTGGCTTGTAAATTATAAGCATGCGCCGATAACTCACAATCAGGATGCGCCGGAAATAACTTAATAAACCGAGCTATACTGGTTTGTATTAAATGTAAGCTGGTAGATTCCAAAGGTTCTAAAAAGCCACTAGATAAACCAATACTTAAACAGTTTTTAAACCACTGCTGTTCGCGTCTTCCTGGCGTGAACTTAATATGTTTTGGGGCCGTTATGGTCTCAGTTTCTAAACTATTTAATAACTGTTGTTCAGCTTGTTCAGCACTCATAAATTGGCTGCTATATACCAGCCCATTCCCCACTCTATTTTGCAGCGGAATTTGCCATTGCCACCCGGCATCTTTTGCAATCGAACGAGTAAATGGCGGCGTATTTTTCAGCGGTTTAGTTTGCACTGCAATTGCACGATCACAGAAAAGCCAATGCTGATAACTTTGGTATTTAACCCCCAACGCCTGTTCAATCAAGCGTGCACTGGAGCCGCTGCAATCAATAAAAAAATCACCTTTTATGGTTTGTTCATCACTGAGTTCAAGTGTTTTAATCAAGCCATTATCGTCTAATTTTACAGACTCCATCGTACCACTGAGATATTCTACACCTTGCGCAATTGCAAACTCTTGTAATAACTTTGCGTATTTGCCCGCATCAAAGTGATAAGCATAAGTAAGCCCAGCTAAAGGCGTTTTACCAATCTGTG
>NZ_JACJFH010000158.1:0-5735 GCF_014164495.1 Pseudoalteromonas sp. SG41-5
ACACCGCGGTATTTGATGCAAAAATGCGTCTTGCCGGTTTTATTGTTGCCAGTGCGTTCTTTTTATCTGCAACACTCAACTACTTTTTAGCAAAAAGTATTGTTGTTAGTATGCCAGGCACCACAGCTTATGCCGAAGAGTTAGGACGTATGACTTGGTTAAGCTACCCAGTCATTGTGGCGCCGACTATGGTGCTATTAGGCGGAGCAATTATTTTCATTTTTAAGCAAATAGGTAAATTAACTAAACAACCTATCGATGAATTTATATTGCAGTAAGTGGTTACTCAAAAGCCTTAGCGATACATTTTAATAAACCGCCTTACGCAATCTTCAATATATGCTGCTGGCGGTACATCATTAATTTTTGCGTGCCCAAGTGCATGGCGTAATTTCCAATCACCTGTGGCCATGCCCAGTAACTGTAACGTGGCAAACTTAGGGTTGTCGATATCAAGCAAGCCCGCCTGTGCAATACTACATAAGCAGACCTCTACCTGCTGCATCACTACTTTAGGGGCAGCGTCATAAAACAATAAGGCCAACTCAGGGTATTCATCCTTGTGCGCTACGCACGTGTCGTATACTTTCAATGCCTCGGGTGAAAATACCAGTGTAATAAAATTAGTCACAACACGTAGTAAGTTTTCCTCAAGGCTTTGCGATGGCTCAAAACGCTCTTTACGTAAGTTTGAGGAGGAACAATGCGCTGTTACAGTTTCAACAAATAGATTATTTTTGTCTTTGAAATGACTATAAACCGTTTGTTTAGATACTTGGGCTAATTTAGCAATTTGATCCATGCTGGTATTAGGAAAGCCTTTATCCATGAACAAGGTCGTTGCAGCTGTAATAATTTGTTGTCGTTTTTGTTCTGACCGACTTAGGGTAGTTATTTCCATTTTCACCTCAAATCAAACTAGACAGTCTAGTTTGATTGATTTATATTTATACAAAATTAGACTCTTGAGTCCAATTCTAAATCATTCTGCGTCTAGCACAAAGCATAACTGTGTTTAATGCACCTGACTAACCACGCTGATTTAACATGGCGATAAATAAGGATATTATAATGAAAAAATATCTGCTTAGTGCATTCATTTTATTCACACCATTTATATGTTACGGCGAAAGTCTGGTTCATGTAGCTGCCTACACAGTACAACAAGAGGCGGGCTATTATCAAACACGTACGCTTAGTGGCAAAGTGATCATACAAAACGATGCAAAGTTGAGTTTTGAATTTCCAGGAAAAATTGCACAAATTTATTTTGATCAAGGCGAGCAAGTAAAACAAGGCGATATTATTGCACGCCAAAATACGCAGCTTTTAGTTATCGAAGAACAAAAACTCCAGGCGCAAAAACAACGAATTCAAGCACAACTTACCTTCGCTGAACTTGAAAAAAAGCGTTTAGCAGAACTTGATAAAAAGAACTACTCTGCCACCTCGGCACTTGACCAAGTTAAAACCAATATCGCTGTACTTAACGCAGAACTAGCCGCAATAGCAGCAAGCTTGAATGAAGTCAGTATCCGCACTGAAAAGGCACATTTAACCGCGCCATTCAACGGTATTTTAGGCCAGCGCTTTGCCTCACAAGGTGAAATTGTTGCAGCCAGTACACCGATTGTGCGTTTAATCGAAAACCAACATGCGCAAGTTAGCATGGGGATCCCACTGACACTGCAAAGCACCATCCAAAATAGCATGGACATTGAGATTGCCGGACAAAACTTTACTGCACAATCTATCAGTAAAGGAGCGAGTATCGACCCACATACACAAACCTTAACAATGCGCTTTTCTTTGCCAACTAGCGCAGTTGTTTATGCTGGCCAATTAGCAAAATTAACAGTGCAACAATATCAGCAACAAAGCGGTTTTTGGGTGCCTCTTGATGCCCTTGCCGATGGTGTGCGCGGTACTTGGCAGGTTTATCAAATAAAAAACAAGGTACTAAAACCTATCATTGTGCAGCTTTATTATGCCCATGATGGCTATGCGTTTATTGGCGCCCCATTACACAATGGTGCGCAAATTGTTGCCAATGGCATGCATAAGCTGTCGGCCAACATTTCGGTTAATGTTGTTGCAAATCAACCAACCAAGGTGCTGTGATGATCCGCTATTTATTTAATCACGGGCGTGTCCAAGCGCTTTTAGTGGCGTTACTTATCGTTAGTGGTTTAGCTGCGATCAGTGGCTTAGCGCGCAGTGAAGATCCTCGAATAACTAATCGTATCGCTATCGTAACCACTGCTTTACCTGGCGCCAGTGCTGAACGAGTTGAGGTGCAAATAAGTGAGAAAATCGAACAAAAACTAAAATCCCAAGCTGAAGTAAAGCATTTATCGTCGATTTCTCGTCCTGGGCTCTCAGTGATCACCATTGAGCTAAAAGACGAAGTCACGAACGTTAAACCCATTTGGTCGCGAATGCGTGATTTATTAGGTGATGTCAACAACCAGTTGCCAGTAAATGCTTCATCACCGCTACTGGATGACGAGCGTGGCTATGCTTATACTCGTATCTTATCGCTTAACGCCAATGACGATATAACCACATTAGCAACGGTTAATCGCTATGCAAAAGAACTGCAAAATCAATTACGTAATGTTTCAGGTGTGGAGTTGGTGCATTTTTTTGGCCAAGTTGATGAGGAAATTTTAGTTGCGGTTGATCAACAAAAAGCCAGTTTAGCTGGTATTCCTTTAGCGCATATTCATGCAGCTATTCAAGGTGCAGATGCAAAAGTAGCCGCTGGTACCCTTACAAATGACAAATCGCAAATGCAAATTGAAGTGACCGGTGCGTTTGACTCGATTGCTCGCATTGGCGCAATTCCACTAAGTAGTAATCAAAATGCAGGGCAATATCAACTCTCTGATGTAGCCCAAATTACTCGCTCAGTAAAAACCCCCGTGAACGAAATTGCATTAATTGATGGAAAACCCGGTATTTATATTGCGATCCGCATGTTACCAAACTTGCGTATCGATACTTTTTCTAAGCGTGTTGATGTCGCCATCGATAACTTTAGCCAAGACTTACCAAGCCAAATTTTACTCCAAGATATTTTTGATCAACGCGGTTATACCCAAACTCGTTTAGCCGATTTACTCAGCAATATTACCGTGGGGTTTGTGCTTATTCTAGTGGTACTATTTATCACTTTAGGTTTTAAAGCTGCTCTAGTTGTCGGCACCGCGTTACCTTTAACCGTATTGTTTACGTTAGTAAGTATGCAGCTCTATGGCTTACCTATTCATCAAATGTCGGTTACCGGTTTAGTCGTGGCCCTGGGCATTATGGTTGATAACGCCATTGTCATCACCGATGCTGTTCAGCGCTTTCGCCAACAAGGCCTAACAGCTTTAGCCGCAGTAGAAAAAGCCGTGGCACATTTTTGGCTTCCACTGCTTGGCTCAACTCTAACAACTATTTTAGCGTTTGCACCGATTGTGTTGATGCCAGGTGCTGCAGGAGAGTTTATTGGCGGTATTGCCTTAAGTGTTATTTTTGCCTTAATTGGTTCATACCTGATTTCACACTCTTTAGTGGTGGTATTTGCAGGGCAATTTATCAATAACGAACAGCGTACTGGTATCTTTTATCAAGGTATACGCACACCTAAACTCAGTAAACGCTTTGAAGCAACGTTAAAACGTAGCCTAGAAAAACCAATACTCACTTTACTTCTGGTCTTTATACTCCCTGTTGCCGGTTTTTTTGGGGCAGGACAACTCACCGAGCAGTTTTTCCCGCCCTCAGATCGCGATATGTTTCAAATTGAAGTGCATTTTGCCCCTCATGTGAGTATTACATCAACTCGACAAGCCATAGAGAAAATGGATCAACTAATTCGGCAATCTGAAGGCATTGAAAAGCTCGATTGGATGATCGGAACTAATTTCCCAAGCTTTTACTATAATATGCTCCAGCGTAATCGCGGCGCCAATAACTATGCGCAAGCGATGGTAAAAGTAACCGACTTTAAACGTGCCAACGAGTTAATAAAAAGCTTGCAAATACAACTTGATAAAGCATTTCCAAACGCACAAACTTTAGTCAGAAAGCTTGAGCAAGGTCCACCATTCAATGCACCAATTGAAATGCGTATTTATGGCCCAAGCCTAGATACTCTCTCTGAACTGGGCCAACAATTACGCACGCAGCTCATTGCTCATAACGATATAACCCACACCCGTCCAACCTTATTGTCGGGCTCGCCTAAACTATGGTTAAACACCGATGAAGCAGCGCTGACTCATGCAGGATTAAGCCTAAGTAATATGGCAACACAACTACAAAACCAGTTCAATGGTGTCGTGGTCGGCAGTATTATTGATAATACCGAAACCGTTCCCGTACGTGTTAGAGTTGCAGATAAGCGCCGAGATGATATTAGCTCGCTATTTAGTACGCAGTTAAATACCCCAGCCAGTTCAAGCCAAATAGATACTGCACAACCGCTAGTGGTTGAATCATTTGCCAGTGCAACACTGAGCCCTTCTCGTGGCTCTATCGCTCGCCGTGACGGTGAACGTGTTAATATTATCGAAGCTTATTTAGCAACTGGCGTATTACCGCAAACCGTACTGAATGAAGTGACCGCCACCATTGCACAATCAGGCTTTGTATTACCCCATGGCTACAGATTAGAGCTCGGTGGTGAGTCGCAAAAACGCAACGAAGCGGTTGGTAAATTGCTTGGCCAAGTGGGGATTATTGTCGTGTTATTGATCACCGTACTGGTGATGTTATTTAATTCATTTACCACCACAGGGCTAATCTTAATAAACGCCCTGCAAGCTGCAATGCTGGGCTTGCTCAGTGTATTTATTGCTGGCTACCCGTTTGGTTTTACTGTGATCATTGGTTTATTGGGCTTAATGGGACTGGCCATAAATGCCGCCATTGTCATTTTATCAGAGTTAAATTCACTGCAAGCCCTCACTGATAAAAACAAAATCGTTGCCGCTGTGATGACTTGCTCACGCCATATCAGCTCCACGACTATCACCACCGTTGGTGGCTTTTTACCACTCATACTCGCCGGCGGAGGTTTTTGGCCTCCGTTTGCCGTCGCTATCGCAGGTGGTACTGTATTAACCACTGTGTTGTCATTTTACTTTGTTCCTGTGGCATATTATTTAGTATCAAAACGCACGCTACGCACAAAAAAACATGGAATTAACGCACACTAGTAAATTTAAATTAATATCTTTATTTTTAAATTATAAAACACCATTGATATAATATTTTTATGAGGTATGATTACTTTAAATAAGAGGAACATCATGTTTATATTAATATCTCATCCACAAAAAACAAATCTCACCTTCGACATTTAAGCCGAGTGTAACTCTTACACTCGGCAGTCTCACTGTATTATTTTAAATTTAAGTTCGGTTCAGTTTTCGTGGAGATTTAGTCCGTGTTTGCTTTTCTGTTCGGGTACAAAACCCCTGCTTTTTATAAGTATAAAAACTATTTAAGCCAAAGTTCAGCATTTTTACATCCGCTGAAACTCGCGCATGTGTTGCAAAAAATAGAGTATTCACAACGACCTTGGTCAAAGTTTAGCCCACATGTACAAATTGGCTGTACCGTAGTCATCCAGCATACTGATACGGGTTATAAACGCCGTATAAGCTTAGTTCCGGCTGCAGAAAAGGGGCTATGTAATAATGTTGTGTCATTACACTCTTCTATAGGTACTGATCTTTTAG
>NZ_JACJFH010000159.1:0-5212 GCF_014164495.1 Pseudoalteromonas sp. SG41-5
CGGTACGGCGTTATTTGTTTTCACATAGGTGTGCAACTGCGGCAAAATACGGGTCTTAAATTTAGTCATACTGTTGAGTGAAATAGCCAGTAATAAATGGCAAATATACGGATTTCTGAAGCGGTTCAGTACATCATTGGCAAAGCGCTTTAATTCATCTTCAGGTAAATCAAGAGTGGGAATAATTTCAGCAAAGATTAACTGGGTTAAGTATTTTTCAAACAGAGGGTCGGCCAGCGCATCGCCCACAGAATCAATGTTCGCCATGTAAGCTAGTGGCACTAAAGCCGTATGAGCACCATTTAAAATACCGACTTTTTGTTGTTTGTAAGGTGAAATATCATCAACAATTTTTATATTTAGATCACTGTCTTGCAAGCATAATAATTCAGCTAGATGCTGCGGTCCTTGAATAACAAACAAGTGAAAGTACTCAGCGGTCACCATAAAGTTATCTAAATAACCTAACGATTCTTGTAGTTGTTGATGCTCATCACGGGGGAAGCCAGTGACAATACGGTCAACTAAGCTTGAGCAAAAGTGGTTAGCTTCATTCAACCAGCTTGAAAACGCCTCAGGTAGTTGCCAAAGTTGGCAGTATTGAAACACGATTTCTTTGAGTTTCTCGCCGTTGTAGTCAATTAACTCACAAGGGATGATCACCATACCGCTGTCAGCTGAGCCGTTAAAGTGATTAAAGCGATGGAACAACCACTGCGTTAATTTAGCTGGGAATGCTTTAGCGGGAGCGTCATCGAGTCTATCAGTATCAATATATTCAATACCAGCTTCAGTGGTATTTGAAAAAATAATTTTCAGATCCGGATTCTCAGCTAATGCCATATAACGCGGAAAATCTTTATAGACAGGAATTTCTTCATTGATTGAACTAATAATACGGTGATCGGCGACGGTTTCACCTTGCTCGTTTAAGCCACGAATAATAGTGGTATACAAACCATCTTGAACATTAAGTAAAGGAATTGCGTCATAATCAATAGGGCGGATCACCGCAACGCCGGCGTTTAGATCACTTGTTTCATTGAGTTTATCAATTTGCCAATCGATAAATGCACGCAAGAAATTCCCCTCACCGTATTGCATTATTTTTGTTGGGTATTTGTTTTTATTAAAGTTTTTTCTATTCAGTGCTTGCATAATATGAACCTATAAACGTTATATGGGCTGATTGATATTTACATCTTAGCTATATTTGCCACCGGTGGCAAATAATATTTGACAAATTGCCACCGGTAGCGAAGAATGGGTATTAACAAGTTTAGTCAATTCAATTTACATTGAATTAGTAATTACGTAATAAACACTTTATACAGGAATTTAAAATGACAGCCACTTTGTTTGATCTAACTTCAAAAACGGCACTCGTCACCGGTGCAAGCCGCGGACTGGGTCAACAAATTGCACTGGGTTTAGCAGCTGCTGGCGCCAAGGTTATTTGCAGTAGTAGTAAAGAGCACGGCTGCCAAGCAACGTGTCAGATGATCAAAGAGCGCGGTGGTGAGGCGTATGATTATGCAGCTGATTTGAGTAATACGGATTCAGTGAATGCCTTAGCAGCTACAGCCTTAGCTAATCATGGCGGTATTGATATTTTGGTTAATGTTGGCGGCACAATATTTCGCAGCCCTGCGGTGGATTACCCGTATGAGCAATGGCAGAACGTGATGAAAGTAAACCTTGATGCCAGTTTTTTATTGGCCCAAGCGGTTGCGCCAAACATGATCAAACAAGGGTTTGGCAAAATAATTAATATTGCCTCAATGCTGTCATACAGCGGCGGTATGACAGTCCCAGCATATACCGCGAGCAAACATGCGGTAGCGGGTCTTACTAAAGCGCTGGCAAACGAATGGGCGCAACACAATATTCAGGTTAATGCTATTGCGCCAGGTTATTTTAGAACCGATAACACCCAAGCATTACAAGATGATGCCGCTCGTAATAGTGAAATTGAAAAGCGTATCCCTGCGGGGCGTTGGGGTGAAGCAGAAGACTTAATTGGTTCAGCCATATTTTTATCATCAACAGCCAGTGACTATGTCAATGGCCATATTCTCGCGGTTGATGGTGGCTGGTTAGCACGATAATTTTTAATTTTAGGTAGCATGTTATGAGCACACAAATAGAGTCACGTTATGCCGTTGGTCCAAATGAAGTTAAAGGCTATGACACCCAACAGTTAAGAGATGAGTTTTTGGTCGACAAACTCATGCAAGAGAACACCATTTATTGGTTATACACTCACTACGAGCGTTTTATGGTGGGCAGTGCGGTGCCAACCAGCGCACCGCTTAGGTTAGAAACGGTAGACAACTTAAAAGCAGCAAACTTTTTAACGGGTAGAGAGCTTGGTGTGATCAATGTTGGCGGCAGCGGCACGGTGACTGCTGATGGAGAAGATTTTCAGCTTGGCTATAAAGATGCCTTGTATTTAGGTAAAGATACCAATGAGGTGCTGTTTACTAGTCATGACAGTGGCAATCCGGCAAAATTTTATCTTAATTCTGCACCAGCTCACCACAAATATCCAAATAAGTTAGTGACACGTAATGATGCCAATGTATTGCATTTAGGTGCGCTTGAAACCTCCAATGAGCGCGATATTAATCAGATGCTGATCAATACCGTAGTACAAACATGCCAACTACAAATGGGGCTAACGGAATTAAAACCAGGCAGCGTCTGGAATACCATGCCAGCTCATCAGCATGATCGTCGCAACGAAGTGTATTTTTATTTTGAAGTGCCAGAGCAGCAAGCGGTGTGTCACTTTATGGGCGAGCCGACTGAAACTCGCCATATTTGGGTACATAACGAGCAAGCAGTGGTATCGCCACCATGGTCAATTCACTCAGGTGCTGGCACACAAAACTACAGTTTTATTTGGGGCATGGCTGGTGAAAACCTCGATTATGATGATATGGATAAATATCAACCAAGCGAGCTGAGATAATCAGCTCTTTAATGATCATATAGCGATAAGAAGAAATAATAATGAATAGAAATCTTCTCATAAAGATAATGCTAGTTTTGTCGTTATTTTTGCTAACTAGTTGCACTGATGACAAAAAAACAGTGCGATTAACTTTGGCACATACATTAGACACCCGCCATGTGGTGCATCAAGCAATGGAATATATGGCTGAACGTTTGGCATTTTATTCAAATGGCACAATGGAAATTGTTATCTATCCAGGTGGTCAGTTGGGGTCTGAACGTGAACTCATTGAGTTGTTACAAATTGGAAGTTTATCAATCACTAAAGTATCGGCAAGCCCGCTGGAAGGCTTTGTACCTGAGATGAAAGTGTTTGGCATTCCGTATTTGTTTCGCGATAGTGAACATTTTTGGCGTGTACTTAAAAGTGACTTAGGCACCGATCTACTTAATAAAGTGAGCACTGCAAGGCTTAAAGGTTTGGGCTATTACGATGCAGGCAGCCGCAGCTTTTACACCACCAATGGCGCGATTAATACCCCAGATGATTTAATAGGTAAAAAAATTCGCGTGTTAAATAGCCCTACAGCAGTAGCAACAGTGCAGGCTTTAGGCGGCGCTGCAGCACCGATTGCATGGGGCGAATTATATGCCGCACTGCAACAAGGTGTAGTTGATGGCGCAGAGAACAATCCGCCAAGCTATTACTTATCTCGTCATTACGAAATCGCTAAATATTATTCGCTGGACGAACATACCTTTGTTCCAGATGTAATTTTAGCAAGCTTAGAAGTTTGGAACTCACTTAACAACGAACAACAACAGTGGTTAACCCAAGCGATGGCCGACTCTGTTGAGTACCAACGTTCATTGTGGCAAAACGCATCTGATGAGGCGCTTAAAGCAGTTATCGCAGAAGGCGTACAAGTGACCTACCCTGACAAACAAGCGTTTCAAGATAAAGTGGCTGATTTTCATGCTTCGTTCGCTGATACAGCGGTTGCAGCTCACATTAAAAAAATAAAAAGCATGTAGGAGCAAACAATGCGACAACTCAACACACACTTAAATCGCATCATAGAGCGATTACTGATTTTGGCCATGATAGCAATTGTAACCGTTGTTTGTTGGCAAGTATTTTCACGATTTATTTTACGTGCACCGAGCTCATACACCGAAGAGTTAGCGCGTTTTATCCTGATTTGGATTGGTGTCTTGGGCGCTTCGTATGCGTATCGTACTAAAGCACATTTAGGACTTGATCTGTTTTATCAAAAAATGATCCCGTCACTTAGGTATAAGTGTTCATTTGTAATCGAAATCTGCGTGCTGATCACAGCATTAAGTATTTTAGTGTATGGCGGCAGCCAATTGATGATGCTGAGCTTTGAATTAAAGCAAACCTCAGCGGCGCTTGAGATCAACATGGGTTATGTGTATATCGTTTTACCGCTGAGCGGGGTGTTGATTGTGATTAATTGCATTGAAAACCTGATCAATTATGCACAGCAAAAATTCACGGAGGAAGCGTAATGGACTTAACAGCAATTGTTTTAATCGTTTGTTTTTTTGTATTGTTATTTATTAATGTACCTATTTCTTTGTGTATTGCGCTATCAACATTAGCAGCGCTATTAATGCACATTGATTTTACGCCTGCCACTACAACCATAGCCCAACAAATGGCCGGTGGCATTGATAGTTTCGCATTATTGGCAATCCCATTTTTTATCTTGTCTGGATTGATAATGGGTCAAGGCGGCATTGCTAAACGGCTGATTGAATGTGCTATGGCGATGATAGGCTTTTTACCCGGCGGCCTGGCACTCGTAAATGTAATGTCGTGCATGTTATTTGGTGCAATATCAGGCTCTGCCGTTGCAGCCACATCGGCGATTGGTAGTTTTATGGTGCCAGAAATGAAAAAACATGGTTACAGTGCCAGTTTTGCTGCGGCGGTTACCGCAAGTGCAGCCACTACGGGCATGTTAATACCACCGAGTAATATTTTAATTATCTATGCCATCGCCAGTGGTGGGGTGTCGATTGCGGCATTATTTATTGCCGGCTACTTACCGGGTATTTTAGTAGGGCTGGCATTGATGATTGTTTGCGCTATTTACTCGATTAAAAACAACTACCCAGTAACAGCAAGACTGCCATTTAACATTGTGATGAAAAAAATACTCGCAGCTTTGCCAAGCTTGTTGCTTATTTTTATTGTTATTGGCGGCATTATTGGCGGTGTATTACC
>NZ_JACJFH010000015.1:0-68678 GCF_014164495.1 Pseudoalteromonas sp. SG41-5
AATGCAAGTCAATTCCACCATATAGTTTCATACCAAGCTCCTCGGATTCAGTTTATGTTTTGGTCAACACAACTGTATCGAAAAACTCGAGGAGCTTTCTATATGATTATCAAATCTTGACTTCACACATCAAGGTCAAGCCAGAGGGGTCAAATCTTGACTTCACACATCAAGAATCATCAATGTCCGCTTCTACCACTTTGCCGATATTACGGCTGTGAGCGATAACCCTCAAGATTTCAAAAATGCTGTTTATATTTCATAGTGCCCTTAACTGGGAAGCAGAGAATTATATTGAGAGTGTGACTACTTAAAAGGTTTAGTTATTAAAATATTTTCAAATAAACTTTTTTGGAACATGTATAAGGCGTTTTTCACAATAGGTGTTTTTCAATAACGTGACCCAAAGCGCTGTGACTTTTATTATCTTGCTAGGGTGATTGATTGCAGCCAATTCATAAATACAGTTAGGCGTTTAGTTGGTTGTCTACGTGATGAATAGAGTAAAGACACCGGCATTGGCTCGGCTTCAAATTGAGGTAGGACAGAAATGAGCTGGCCTTTCTTGATGAGGTTTTCTGCACCAATCGCGGGGAGTTGGGCAATGCCAAGCCCTGCTAAGCAAGCATCTAAATAAGCATCTGTGCCATTAACCACTAGGCTACTTGGCATGGATTGTTGTTTTACCTTGTCGCCTTCCATGTATTCAAATTGGGCATCGAGATTACCGAGCGTATGAGAATATTCGATCAGTTTATGATTGGCTAATTCTGCAAGACTCTGTGGAATACCATATTTTTCAACATAGCTTGGCGACACACAGTTTACGCTTCGGTACAGCGTTAATGGGCGAGCGATAAGGCTGCTATCGTCAAGATTACCCACTCGAATGACGCAATCAATGCTTTCTTTAATCATATCTACTCGATAATCTGCGCTGCTGATCTTTAGGCGTATGTTCGGGTATTTTTCAAGGAAGTCGGATAAATGCGGAATGACAACCGTAGTGGCAAAACGACTCGGCATGTCTACTCTGAGTACCCCGCGAACATCATCAGAGTTGCGTTGGAACTGGCTTGCCAAAGCGTCTAACTCGGCGAGCAGTGCTTGGCACTGTGGTAAGTAAGTCTCGCCGTCTTGAGTTAAGGTGACGCTGCGCGTGCTGCGATGAAAAAGCCGCGTGCCTAATTCACTTTCAAGCCCTTGAATAGCACTTGATACGCTTGACTTTGGTAGGCCAAGTGCGTCTGCTGCCTTGGTAAAGCTGCCAAATTGCGCAACCAATACAAAGCGCTGCATGGCTTCAAATTTGTCCACATCTTCTACCTTTGTTTGTTTTATCCGAACAATGTTATCACTTTTGTCATGTATATCGAACACAATAAATTATCTACTCTGTTCTACGTGGTCAGAGCCGCTATGGTTTAAGGTTTTAAAATTGTTACAGAATAGATTGGAGAGAGTGATGAATAAATTAGCAATTATTACTGGTGCTAGCCGTGGGTTAGGAAGAAACAGTGCTTTAGCGTTAGCTGACAAAGGCATAGACGTTATTTTTACTTATCACAATAATGTTCAAGCGGCACAAGATGTGATTGAAGAGATTCAACAAAAAGGCCAAAAAGCCTTTGCCCTTCAATTGGATACGCGCGATTTTGATGCCATTCCTGAATTTGTTAGTCAGGTTGACGGATTGTTGAGCAATGAATTTGCACGAAGCGATTTCGATTATTTGTTAAATAACGCTGGCGTAGGTTTACGGGCAAGTGTTGAAGAAACCACTTATGAAGAGCTAGAAAATATGCTGGCAATCCATGTAAAGGGACCTTTCTTTTTAACGCAAGCATTATTACCGCATATTAAAGACGGCGGTCATATTCTCAATATTTCTTCAGGTTTGACACGGTTTAGTATGCCAGGTTCAAGTGCCTACGCGATGGCCAAAGGTGCAGTAGAAGTCATGACACGTTATATGGCAAAAGAGTTCGCAAACCGACAAATTCGTGTAAATACCTTGGCACCCGGTGCTATTGCGACAGACTTTGGCGGTGGTAATGTGCGTGACAACCAACAAGTGAACCAAATGGTGGCATCTGTTACCGCTTTGGGTCGGGTTGGGGAGGCTGACGATATTGGTAAAGCCGTTGCAATGTTGCTGAGTGAAGACAGCGGCTGGATTACGGGACAGCGTATAGAAGCGTCTGGCGGTATGTTTCTTTAATTTACCGCTAATCTTAGTGCTCTGCCGCATTATTTTTTATAAGGATTCAAAGCCCTCTGCGTGAGGGCTTTCATCGCTACTATAAAGCTCTTAATATATTGTCAGAATTAGTTAAACTCGAGCAGTGTTTACTGGCTCAGACTTGCTTTGACAGTTCAAGTTAAGACTTATTCACATAAATTACAGTGGCTTTTTTTTATCTAAATTTTGCTTTAGCTTTTTGTATTAACCCAGCCCTATTATTACAGGCTGGGCAGAAGGTAATTAAGGAAAGGTAATTTCAAATGTTGAGGCTTTATTCAATAGTGGTAATAAGGATTTTTCGCGTCTTAAGTCCTTTAACTCACGTTCTAATTGGCGTTGCTGTGTATTTAACTCTTTACGCTGCGTTTGCGTGATGTTATTGCTGTTTAATTGCTGATTAAGTTCAGAGAGTTGTTGTTTTAGCTCGGTTATACGGTTATCAATTTCTATACGACGTTGCTGAATTTGATAACGGTCGTTACCTTCTTCCCACGCTTTTCGAAATGCACGGCTGTTACATACACCGTTATACGAGACTCCACGCATAGCAAGAGTAAAGCCGTTTTCAGGTTGACAATACACCGCTAAACCACTTTCGTAGCTACTTTTAAATTGTGCTATGTTTGGGGTAATATTGTAATCGTTACACGTCGCGATCTTTGTTATGCCATCGGCATAATCACCACCGTTTACGCCGTGTTCATAACCTAAACTTTGCCAATTAGCGACTTTACACTCATCTTGACTTAACGTTGTGCAGCCATTTAGTAGTGCTATACAACTTAATATAAATAAACGATTTGGCATAACTATCCTGTTATTTCGCTCTGTATCAATACGGTATAATACGTTTTATCGTTATTAAAAATCTACAATTTAAGCTGATTTGTAGACTATTTTAAGTAAAAAATTATGTGTTTTATTTAGTTTAATTGCTACAAAGCGCATCTCAACTAGTGGCGTTTTTTACTGCGAGGAGCGCCTAGTACAATCGCTATTTGGCAGACACATATCGACAAAAATCCACTTATGCCCAAAGCTCCGCCAAAATTACTAAGGTAAGGCACTAAATTATCAAACAAAATCGAAAAAATAACACTGGCAGAAAACAGCGTGTAAATACCAAAGCGTTTTGGTGCGCTCATGCCTATAAATGTGCCACCAAAAAAAATGCTGCTATATAGCTCTGCGTTGAACTCGGTGGTAAGTAAAATAAGGTAAGCGATAATAGCTAAAATTGCTGATGCTCTAATCGCATCTAGACGGTTATGCTTAGCTAAATAAAAGGTCAAAAACGCGCCAAGTAAAGCAAGTGTTACCGATGATAAACTCATGCCGCGAGCCCTTTAGCTAATACAAACAAAGCAACACTAATAAAGGCAATACTTCCTAATTTACCACCAAAGCCAGTAAACACTTTAGTCGTCAGTACGTATAAAATAGCCCCAATCAATGAAATAATTGCTAATTCCCAATAGGTATTAATCAACCCCTGAGAGCACATTCCAGCAAAACTACCAGCATAAACAGCTGCGTAAGGATGATTTGCATACTGTTTTGGAAAAGGAATAAAGCTGCCAATAAGTCCGGTTAGGCAAGATGCAATAACCGCAGGCACTGCAAATTGCGTATGAAGGGTAAAACAAGCAACACATCCACTAAAAAAAGCGATGTATTTTAGGAGAAAAAATTTAGTCATAGAGTCGGTGATTTTTCTTAACTGAAGTACTTAATTCTGAATGAAGTTAGTGCTAGCTTATTATGCTTGGCACTAACCATTATGCAATTAATCAAGGTGCAATTAAACTAGATGCAATTAAACAAGATATAATTAAACAAGGTGTTGCTCAAAAAATGCTAAAGTTCGTTGCCATGCAAGTTCTGCATTCGGTTTATCGTAACGGCCCGTTGAGTCATTATGAAAACCGTGATTGGCATCTTTATACATATACATTTTGTAATCTACATTGAGACTTTTTAAATCGCGCTCATAGTCAGGCCATGTTGCATTTACGCGCTCATCAAGCTCGGCTAATTGGATCATTAACGGGGCTTTAATATTTTTGCGCAGAGCTTCGCTGGCGGGCGTGCCGTAAAATGGTACTCCAGCGCTTAATAATGATGAATCAACCGCAGCGAGGTAATTGACAATATAACCGCCAAAACAAAATCCAACGGCACCAAGTTTACCATTACTGAGTGGGTGTGATTTTAAATAGTGGGCTGCGGCAACAAAATCATTTTGAATTTTCTCTTTATCCATTGAGCTTTGCATGGCTCGCCCTTCGTCATCATTACCCGGATAACCACCTAGCGGAAATAGCGCATCGGGTGCAAAAGCGACAAAACCCGCTTTGGCTAAACGACGGGCCACATCTTTTACATAAGGGTTTAAGCCTCGGTTTTCATGCACCACTAAGACTACCGGGCGCTTGCCCTTTAATTGTGTTGGCACTACTAAATAACCTTGTCCTTTGCTATGACCATTGGGAGAATCAAAACTTTGGTAAGTTGCTTTAATTGATTCATCATTAAACGAAACTTGTTCGGCTAAGGCATAATTTGGTAATAACGCTGACGTGAGCACTGTCATTGAATAACCAAGGGCGACTAAGCCACCAAGTTTTTTCATAAACGTGCGTCTATCCATTTTGCCATGAGCGTATTCATCGTACCAATCAAAGGCTTCTTGAGGGATGTGATCTGAATGTGGGTTATTCATTGCAGTGCCTATATGTTATTGATTTAAGATTTAATAACATAGCTGAGAGAACTCAAAATGTATATTGCTGTATGCTTAATATACTTAGCTAACTTCTTCACCGGCATGTTTTGCGGCTAATTCATCAAGTTCTGCGCAAGTGTAATCAAACCCCGCGCCATCGAATTGATAATTTACTTTAACGTCAAAACCACCATTAAGAAGTTTTGTTTTTACTCGGGCGACAGGCCAATGCTTTAATTCGTTTAAAAAACGATTAGCGATTTGACCAGATTGGAAGCGATAGCGTATTTCTGAATTCATATAAAGTAAGTATAATTTGGGCTGTTAACTTCGCAGTTTGTGGATTTAGCCGATTTAGTCAAGTTTTTTGTTCTTTAACATGCTTGATAAGTTCAATTGTGCGCTTATTAGCATTGGTTTTCGTCTGCTTTTGCTTTAACGTAAGGGTCTGTCAGATAAAATAGTTTGCGAGAAGATTACAAGGTATGCCTAAGTACGGTATAAGAGTGTCATGAAAACGCCAAAACAGATTTTACCGTTAATAGAAGACGGTATCGTTGATGAAGTCATCAGCCAATTAATGAGTGGAAAAGAAGCCTCGGTTTATGTGGTTCGCTGTGGCGAGCATATTCGCTGTGCGAAAGTGTACAAAGATGTACAACACCGAAGTTTTAAACAAGCAGTAAAATACCAAGAAGGACGTAAAGTACGCAATAGTCGCCGCGGTCGTGCGATGGAAAAAGGCTCTAAGTTTGGTCGTAAAGAACAAGAAAACGTGTGGCAAAATGCGGAAGTAGATGCGCTTTTCACGCTTTCTCGGGTTGGCGTAAAAGTACCACAACCTCATGGTTGTTACGATGGTGTACTGATCATGGATTTAGTCACCGATAATGATGGTGATGTTGCGCCGCGTTTAAATGATGTGAGTTTAACTGCTGAGCAGGCAATTGAAGATCACGCTACTATGGTTCATTACATTCGCTTAATGCTATGTGCGGGTATTGTGCATGGTGATTTGTCTGAATTTAATGTGTTAGTAGATAGCTACGGTCCGGTGGTGATTGATTTACCGCAGGCAGTAAATGCGGCGGCGAATAACAATGCGCAAGAAATGTTTTTACGTGATGTACGCAATATGCGCTTGTATTACGGGCAGTACGCACCAGAAATACTCGATACGCGTTTTGGTGAAGAAATGTGGGCTTTGTATCAAGCGGGTGAATTAACAGCAGAAACTGTTCTTTACGGTGAGGTTGCAGATAACCATGCTGAGGCTGATGTTGATTCAGTGCTTGATGAAATCAAAGCTGCATTTGAGCAAATGCAAGAAAACCAAGAGCGAATAAAAGCAGCACAAGCACCTGAAGACGACTAAAGTTTATTAGCTTCATTATCGATTTTAAAGATGCGCGCTAACAGCATTAAATTCTGTTAGACTGCGCAGCCTTTAGCTACTCGCGGTGAGTTGCTTTAAATGACAGTTAGGAACGCAGGTGTCAAAATTTTTCTATCGTGGTAAGCCCGATATTATGGGTAAAAATAATCAAGGTACTTATCAGCCTAAACCGAAAGTAAAACCTGGTAGCGAAGAAAATCCGCTCGTTTTACAGGTGCAAAGCGCTGCACGTGAGCTTGAAATAAACGCTATTTTGATAGCTAATGATTTATTTGCAGATATTCGTGTTGATAGTACGCTTGCTGAAGATATTACTCCTTTAGATATTGTACTTAATAAACCTGTTACTCAAGTTTTTGAAAAAACACCACAACGTAATGATCCATGTTCGTGTGGCAGTAATAAAAAATACAAAAAATGCTGTGGTTAAAATACCTTGTTTAGGTGTGTAAACTCAGGTTGGTGCTGGTGTTAGGAACTTAAAAAATCAGCTCCAGTGATATAAAACGGCAGTTGTATTTAAAAGCTATATATTCATTAGCTTGTGATAGCGTTATTTAATATAGCGCTCACTTAATCAGCGAAACGTGTATGAAATACAGTGATAATAAACTTCAACAACAAACTGCAAAAAACACCTTACAACCCGTGTTTTCAGCTGTATTTGTAGTTACTCTGTTTTTAATAGTTACCTCGTATATTTATTTCTATCCTGAATTAGATAACAGTATTTTTTTTAATGGTGTACTTACCGACGCAATTAACCTATTAATTGTGGTGGCTATTTTTATCATTGTCCAAAGGGCCAACTTATCAGTTTTTGCTTATGTTAATTTAAGCATCGGTTTATTATTGTGGTCAGCGGGTTTAACCTTTGATCTACTTGATGAAGTGCTGATCCAGCCTTTGTTTATTGGTATTTATGTTGAGGATGTTTTACGTACTGCAGGCATGTTGTTTACTTGTTATGGTTTAAAGTTAACTATAGGCGATTTAACAAGTGTGCAGCAGCAGTTATCAAAAGAGCTGATCACTGATTACTTAACCCAAATAGCGAACCGCCAATTTTTTTATCAATATATGCAAAAAAATCAATCAGCCCCGTATACAATTTTGCTTATTGATATCGATTTTTTTAAAGTGATTAATGATCAGTTTGGTCACGATAGGGGGGATCAAGTACTGATCGAATTATCATCTTTATATGCCAAAGCTTTACCTAATAATAGTGTCTTTGCACGTTTAGGTGGTGAAGAGTTTGCAATATACCTGCCCGGCGATGACCGACCAAAAGCCTGCGATTTAAGTGAGCAATTACTATCACTTGCACATACCATTGAACTTGCTGCTAATCGAACGGTAAGTGTAAGTATTGGTGTGTCATTTAAGGCCCCAGAAGAAGCGTTTAATGAGGTAGTTAAACGTGCTGATCAAGCCTTGTACAAAGCGAAAAATAGCGGCCGTAGCCAATATTACATTGCTTAATCCCTAAGCGATTGATTACAGTAAAATTTACAATTTTAATTGGGGGTTTTTACACTATCAGTTAAATTTATTTGCCTGTCCCTGTTAAATTTTATTAAAAAATGCTTATAAAACAATGTACTTATTAATTATGCAAGGCTGGTATTGAGCTTGCAATATGCTTATAAATATAACTTATAAGCACTACCAAGGTGATACTATGGCTGTTATGCAGCGCTTAAAGCAAAAAACACGACAATTTATTGATTCAAAGCATATGTTAACCAGCATAACGGCGGCTTCATTTTTAGAGTCAACGATAGTTCCTATCCCTCTCGAAGCAGTATTGGTGCCGTTGATGCAAGCGCGGCGTGAAAAGCTTTGGCTGATAGCCTTAATGGCGACTTTAGGCTGTATTATTGGGGCTTTGTTTGGTTACGCGCTTGGCTATTACTTGTTTGATGCGGTTGGCGATTGGGTGATCAATACCTTTTCAAATCCAGAGCAGTTTGAACACGTAGAACAACAAATGCAGCAGCAAGGTTTTTGGTTTGTAATAATGTTGGGGATAGTGCCAATCCCTTTTCAAATAGCTATGCTCGCAGCGGGCGCGACCAAATATTCATTAATAATGTTTTTAATTGCAACGACTATTGCCCGCTCAATTCGGTATTTTGGTCTGGCGCTGGTGGTGTATTATGCTGGCAATCAAGCAGAGCGAATTATCACAAAACATAAAACCAAAGCAATGCTTGGTTTGACTGTGTTGGTGTTAGTTATTTGGTTGTTAACAACGGTAATATAGCCGCCAAGTGACGGCTATATTTGTTTCGTTTACTTAACGTCGCCATGGATAAGTGAATGTACTTGGCGCCAATCCACCAGTTTAAAATTTTGTGGCTGCTGTGGCATACGATTGTAGCCATCTTGCACTATTAATACGCCAAGAGGGTAGCCAGGCAGCGGTTTGGCTGTAACGGTTAAGCCATCGGTTTCTGACACGCCATCAATACCGTTATTTAAGTTTGCAAGAATATTAAACTTACTGACAAACTCAAGGGTAGGGTGTTTTTCACCTTTATTTATGCGATACACGACATAACTATCGTCACCTTGGCTAGATACCACTAATAAGCGCTCGTCTTTACCATGATAAATCTCCATACCTTCTACATCATCAACTAGCATTTCATTCACGGATTGCAATAAAATAGGCGCTTGCTGTGAATCAGGCTCTGCTTGGATAAACCAAATACCAGCGTCTTCCTCACCGGCAAAAAGTTCGCCGTTTTTATCATCACTACTACAACCTTCTGGCTGGCTAGGTAGAGTAAATTCGCGCACCAGTTTGCCCGAGACTTGTTGCTGTTGGCTGGTTATTTTATATTGCTGATATAACCCTGATTTATCATTCACAAATACATAGTCACCAGATTTCGATGAATACATGCATAAGCCATAAATCTCACTCAAATTGGTAGCCACGCTACCTAAGTGGTGTACGCTGTTTTGTATGTCGACAGTGAACAAACTAATGCTATTTTCACTGCGGTTACTGGCTGCAATTAGCGTGTGAGTTGGGTTGTTGATATTACTACTTTGACGAACGTCAACATTGTTAACTCTACCGACGTCAAGGCTTTGAATTTGCTCTCCAGCTAAGTTATAGATCATCAGTCCGCGACGTTTATCGGTGCCAATGATCAAGCTTTTAGCAGCGTCGGTTGGATGCACCCAGATGGCTGGATCGTCTGCGGCATCACCAAATGCTGCAACTGGTGTCGTTTGCACTTTTGCATACACATGTGCTGTTTTTGCAGTGGTGGTGTTGGTTTTTGTCGTACTGGTGATTGGGTCTAAAATTAACTGGCTGCTGCGGTACGCGCCACTTTCATCGTCATACATAATGGCTTGAGCAGTAGTGGCGTTATTATCAATTACCACAGAACCAATACTGAGATCTCCAGAGACACGCCACTTTTGTTGTATACCTTGCTCTGGATTATATCGGTATAGGGTGTTATTGCTGCTGCTAGTAAACCAGAGGCTGCCATCAGTGCTGGTGGTTAATGCGCCAATACCGCTGGCCAGTTCACCAAAGGGAGCAACCATGGTAAGGGGTTGTTTACTCGCTGAAGATTCTGCATTGGCGTTCATTTGCCAAATGCCAAGTTCTTCTTCACTGATAAATAATTGTTGGCTTACATCATTAACCGCACAACCCGCAGCTTCATTTACACCGGCAAATTCTCGGACCGCAATGTTAGTGGTTTGCTCTGTGGCAAAGTTATAAATTAAGGTTTCGCGCATTAAGCCGCGAACATCAGCAACAAAAGCAGAAATACTCCCGGTATTGTGATTGTTAAATAGGCAGACCGCTTCAGGTTTTGCTTGTGGTGCAACAATCGGTGCGTGCTCCGTTAGTTGCCAGTTGCCGTTACTTTGAGTTAGGGTGAAAACGGCAACCAGATCACGTTCGTTATCAATACTGGTCACTAAAAAGCGATTATCGCCAATAGTACGCACTGACAGAGTTTCAAAGTTACCCGCTTTAAGTACTTCGCTATGTTGCTTATTTTGCTCTACAACAATTAAGCCTTGGCTTTCACTGGCTAGTAACCAAGCATCATCAAAAAGCCAAGCAGCTTGCGATCCTTGAATATTATTTTGTTGCCAAAATGGTGCGCTGTTAAGCTTTAATGTAGTTTGGCTTGGTTGAGTGGAATTAACATCTTGGCTGCTGCAAGCGCCTAATGTTGCTGTGAGTGTTAATATGCTCAGTGCATAAGCAAGTGGTTTAAGTGTTGGCACAAGTAAAGTCCTAAGTTAGCCATGTATGCGATGCAAGCTAAATAACTTTTATGACAAAACCGTGACAAAAGAAAGACTTCTGCAGTGAGAGTAAAGCTATTTAGGTTTCCTTTCATTCAATGCTTTTTATTTTATCTATCTGTTTTTATTCGTTTTTATTTTTAATTGTTAGTTTTTAAATGACCCATTAGGGCATCGCTATCATGCTGAGCTGATGTGACCCTAAGCATGATATAGCGGTTATTTTTCTGTGATGGCGGTGTGTATTTCTGTTTTCATTTGCGCTAATGCTTGTAGCACGGAACGTTGCCAAATAGCTTTAAATGCTTTACTAAATAAATATAAGAATAGCAAAGGCATAATAAATAATTTGATGATTAGTAACGACACTAAGTTTAAAAACTCAATAAATAAGCCCTCTAAAGAATTAGCCATATCTGTAATGCCAGTCGTAACGATATCAACGACTTTGCTAATTAAATTGCCAGAATTACCTGCTAGTTGGTCGTTATAATCATGCAGCTGTTGTTGCAGCTGAGCTTTCTGTTGATATAACGCGGCGAACTGATTGTTGATAGATGCTTGTTGTTGCTTTAACTCGCGCTGTTTTTGCAGTAATGGTTTAGCCTCGGGAAGCTCTGTTAAGGTGAGTTTTTCGGCTAAACTGCGGGTCGTTTGAATGGCGTCAATTTGCTTATTTAATTGCTCAAGCTGCTGTTGGTTATCTGTAATAATTGCTTTTAATTGTTGTTGCTGAACGGCAATAAGTTCGAGTTCATCGAGGGTTGTCTGCTTGTCACTGTTAATTTTTGCGCTCAGTTGTGCTGATAATGTGGAGGTTGCATTAGCCTGTACGCTAAGTGTGTCAACGGTCTTTTCAACATATTGATTTTGATAATTGATTTCTTCATCTAGAAAGGCTTGGCTGGCAAGCCCAGTTGCAAGTACCACAAATGGAATTAAAAACCGTACTAAAATCAGGCTAGCGAGTAACTTACCTTTAAGCTGTTTTAAATACCCAAAATAATCACAGACTAAATAACTAATGACGCTGGCGGTAAACAAGGCGCTAAAAAATACCCCTGATGAAATAGTAAATAAAATCCGCTGGATAAACAGTGAGCCTAATGATATGCGCATCGCATCGGCAATGTATTCGGCTAAATCGTTCACCGGATCAAGCAATTGCGCAGGCGCTATGCTTGCTATACCAATACCGACTTCAGCCGACTGTAATAAAGAAATAATGCCGTTAACACTGCGTGCAGAAGCATAAACTAATGATGACTGCACTAAGGTTTGGTCAAGAAAATCCATGATGTAGCTGTTAAATTGCTCTGACCAGCAAAGTAGTAGCAGTATAAGTATGGCAATATACTTGATAACATCTCGTTGTTTACTTTGCATGTATTCCTCAATAACATTAGTTAGCTTGTTCGACGCTACACTAATTAGGTGTCACTACGCAATTATGTTTGATTGAATTATTATAGCTATTAACGGTCAATGAGTGACCTTCACGCAGTTTTTGAGAATTTATGAAAGAATCCGCTTCACTTGTACAATGTTGTATTGATGATCTTGATCCCGTTCAAGATCTGGGTCGGTTAGTTGCTTATTTACGGTCAAATTTAGTAACTCATCTAGATGCTGGCCTTACGCCAATGGATTTAACTTCGGCGCAATATATTGTTGTGGTGCTATTAGCTCGAGGCAAAGTGCATACTTTGGCAGAGCTATGTGAGCATATGGTTTATGATCGTGGCGCGATGAGTCGTTTGTTGTCTCGTTTAGAAGAAAAAGGCTTAGTTGCAAAACAACAATCCGCAGAAGATCGCCGCTCTACGCTATTATGCCTTACTGAAAAAGGCCAACAGCTTTACCCTGAAATACTCCCTATTGTGAATAATATTTACCGCACAGCACTAATCGACTTTTCTGATGATGAAAAAAAATTGTTGGCAAAGCTGTTATTTAGAGCAATTCATAATTTGAAATCGTAAATCTAGCTAAGGGTCATATTGCTGTGAGTGCAGAGATTTGATAATATAGTTGCCTAGGCATTTATATTTAACAAATCGCAGGGTGTTATGATCGAAGCTACTTTATTAATGCAGTTACAGCAGCAATTTCCAGAACATCAGTTTGCAGCCGAAAATTTAAATGTTGTTCATACTGGACGTTTTGCAAATGCTATTGTCTATCGTTATACCGATCAGCAACTCGATTTAGTAATTAAAGATTTTCAACATAGCCCATGGTGGATCAGAAAAACCTTTGCGCCTTTGTCGGTGAATCAAGAGTATAAAGGGTTGGCTCGTTTAGCAGGCATAACTGGAGTGAGTGGGCGATTTTTACGATTATCGCCGATTGCTGTTGCCTATGACTATATTACAGGCACACCACTTAAACAGTTAGTACAACAAAAACAAGTGCTACCCGTTAGTTTTTTTAAAGATTTTGAACGACTGGTTGCATTAATGCACCGCCGAGGGGTTGTACATTTAGATTTGCGTAATTTGGGTAATGTGCTTTGTAGTGATGATGGTAAACCGTATATCATCGATTTTCAGTCGACGATACGGTACGCTCGATTTCCTCGTTGGTTACAGCAATTTATGCGTGGTGCAGATATGTCGGGTGTTTATAAAGCATGGGCAAAGCTTGCTGATCAACCTCTGCCAGATGCCAAAGCTGATTATTTAAGTAATTTTAATCATGTTAGAAAGCGTTGGATTTTTAGAGGTTACCCGATCCAACGTGCATATATGTGGGGATGTGGAATAGCTACGCAAATCGCCGCTGCCATCATGGAGCGTTTTTTATAAAGCGCGTTATTACACGCTTTATAAATGTTGTTAAGTTGGCTGGTTTAAAATCTTGGCCAACCATTTGAGTCCCAATTTAGTGTGCTGATCAATAGTTTTGGCACACCGTTGTCACCTTTATCATAAGCATGGCGAACCATTACATCGGTATTAAGAATATCTTGGCCGCCAGGTCCGGCCCACTGGCTGTTACCAGCATCTAAAATACTGCCACCACCAGAGAGCATATTGTTGCCATTCTTGTCTAAGTAAGGACCACGAATATCCGTTGCACGCCCATATGCGATACGATAGGTGCTATCGGTTCCTGCGCAACATTTACCAACAGATACAAATAGGTAGTAGTATCCTTGGCGATAGATGATCGTTGGTGCTTCAATGCCACCTGAGCGGCTAGCAAGGGAATAGAGCTCACCAAATGGTTTCATCGTTATTGGGTTGATCCGCATTAACTTGATACCTGAATTCCACGAACCGAATGTTAGCCATGGCGCACCATCTTTGGCGACGACTAAATCTGGGTCAATGGCATTGTAGTTATTGCTGTTGGTGGTGTTTATCACTAAACCATCATCACGCCAATTACCGGCAGAGACACTACTTGCTGAGGCTAAACCAATTGCCGAAACACGCGAGCCAAAGGTTGATATTGCATAATAAAGCCAGCTACGCCCATTGTAGCTTTTAAGTTCAGGCGCCCAAACATCAATGCCATCGTGTTCAGGCACATAGTTAGACCACCAATTTAAGCCATTAGGAAAAATCGCTGCCGCATCATTCCATGCTACGCCATCATTTGACCACTTTCCAGCGATGCCAGGCCCAGTTTGAAATATCCACCACGTACCATTTTCGTAACTGATGGTTGGATCGTGAGTGACTAAACTACCGGTTAATGGCCAATGATCCGTTGCGCCATTGGTAGTTGAAGGATCAAAGGGAGCGGATTCTACGTTGGCCAGTTTATTGAGCTGCCAAAGCTGTGCATCACTGCCATTGTATGCCCATTGGCTGATATTAGCCCCGTCATTGCCGTCAAAGTCATACAGATCGAGCGCTTTTTGGCTATTGGCATTGATAAAGCTCACATAGCCGTTGCCTTCGCTATTAATTTGCCAATGCTGCGTTGCACCAGCGCTATAGTCATATTGCACTACGTTTGCGCCATCACTAGTTGACCACTCAAAGACCTCCATTGCTTTACCGCTGTTAAGGTTTATTACAGAGTAGTTATTATTTTCAACCTGAGTAATGAGCCAACGTTGGGTATCGTGATTAGTATTAGCCCATTGGCTAATATTCGCGCCATCCGCAGTTGATGCATTGGCGACTTCGACAAATTTGGCGCTATATTTTGATTTTATGGTATAGACACCATTATCGATAGCGAATGCATTTTTAAAAAATGGGCTGGCGGCTAAACTAAGCCAGCAAAGTAATTGTGTGGAAAATTTCATTTTATCTCCAAAGTACTGTGTGTGTATGATCCGATAGCTCAAGCAAATTTAGCATTCGATGAGCAGCTCAACGATTAACCTTTAAAAGGTTAATTATAATACTTTATTATATTATTACTTTTGTAAAGATAAATGGTGATTTAAGTTAAATAAAAGTTGGGTTTGGGTGGGCGTGGGAGCATGTTTTGCTCCCCATTGTTGTTAGTTAATAAACTGGCTTGGAATTTCCCAGCTTTGAACTAGCAATTCACCTTGCCACGTTTGGAGTGTGATCCATGCCTTATCTTTGCTGGTTATTAATTTTGGTGCAATAGCGTGCACATGTTGACCATGACGCGTGCCATGTAAAATACCTTCATCGGCTTTTGATAACTGACTAAGTGGTAAAGGAGTGGGGCCAATATTCATGTAACCTTGGCGTACATCTGCTATTTTTCCTTTATTAAACATTACCATAAAATCTTTAACGTATTCACCATGGTGGCTATAGGGGGGCGCCATATTAAGTGGCATGGGTGCAAGGGTAAACTCTCCCATTGTTTGCTCGCCCCATGAGTCAGGAAATATGAGAATCATTGATTGATATAAAAACCAAAATGGTAAAATTAAAATACTAGCATGTAGTAGATACTTATAGCGTTGCCACCAAGTACTTTTAAGTCGCGCCATTATTGTGCCTCCTGAATATAGTCAGTCGTTAGCAGCTGCGCCTTTGTTGTCTTAGCTAACTTACTACGCCACATCATAAAGCCTGTAATAGACATACCGCTTAAGATCACGCCAAAAATAAACCAAACTAGCTTGGTCCAGATCCCGCCAATTGTGCCGTAATGCAAAGGGTCTGCAATATGAGAAATAGTTTGTAGAGCGTTCATTGATCCGGGACTTTTAGTCTGTGCTAATTCGCCTGTCCAAGGATTTATCGTCGTTGAGAACGCATAGTCATCATAGAAAATAGTGTTGTTCGAGCCGCTGATACTGTACATGCCTCGGCTATGTTCTGGGAACATGATGTAATGAGGTTCAAAGTCAGTAAACTGCTGCTTAGTGAGCTGTAGAGCCTGACTTAGACTGATGGCCGGTACCGTTTTAGAGGTGGGCAAATCAGCTATGCTTACCAGCGGCGGATGCTCTTCAATATCAATTTCGTTATGCCACATAATTGCTTGAGTTAAATACCAAAACCCCGTTAAGCTCATAATGAGTAAAAACCACATAGACCAGACGCCAGCTAAGCTATGTAAATCTTTTAGTAAGGTTTTTTTACCTTGATTGAAGCGCAATTTAGGCTGAGTAAAAGCACGCCAGAAATTTTTATAAATAATCAGCCCGGTGGCTAATGCGCCAAACATGACTATTGCCATTGCAGATACAAGATAATAACCGACGCTATAACCAGCTTGCCATGGAAACAACAGCCAACCATGTAACGCGCGCATAAAACCAATAAAGGTGATGCCTTGATTAACTGCTTGTATTTGCCCTGTGTATTGATTTACGTAGGCAATTGCTTGGGGTTTATTGTGATCTGTAAATATAATAGCGTTTACTAAATACGGTTCATACACCAATACTGATGTGATATCAGCAGTTGGATGTTGTTGTTCTACTGCTGCTATTAATTCATCGATTGGTTTTGCAGGCAAATTGTTAGGATTACTTGCTCGAGCAGCAGGGTTGGTTAACCAGGTAAGCTCATGACTCACTACAGAGAGAGTGCCTGTAATACAAATAAAACAGAATAAAACCCATACAGGCAATGAGAACCAGCCATGTAATTGAAACCAAAATCGCTTGCTTACTTTAGCCATAGTGAAACCTATTGTTAATGATATTTGTTATCATTCATATTGCATTTCAATAATTGTACTATTAAACTGCCTGCAATTTCAATTTGTCCTAAGGAATATTAATGCAGTTAAGTGGAATAAATACACCGTTAAGTATTTTATCTTTGACTCTTCTTTCACTGTTAAATCCTTCTAATGCTGTTGCCGAACAGCAAGCTGTGAGTGAAGGTCACGATTTAGAAGTTATTACGGTAAAAAGCCAACGAGGTTTGATTTCATACATGAGTGCGTCTGGTGCAAAATCAGACGTGCCAATTATTGAAACTCCGTTGTCTGTTTCAGTTTTAACGCAAGAGCGAATTGAAGACCTAGGCGCACTAACTATTCAAGATGCAATTGGTTATGTGTCTGGTTTATATAACGGTCCATACGGTGTTGATACCCGTGGCGATTGGTCGGTTATTCGTGGTGTGTCGCCCGTACAATACTTAGATGGCTTAAAATCGTTGTATGGTAGTTATAATAATGTTCGTACTAACCCTTATGGATTGTCGCAAATTGAAATACTCAAAGGGCCGAGCTCAGTACTTTATGGACAGGGGTCAATTGGCGGGATTGTTAACTTAGTCAGTAAAAAACCAGAAGCTGAAACATCAGGACAGCTTTGGGGGCAAGTTGGTAATTACTCGCGCAAACAAGTTGCGGGAGATATTACCGGTGCATTAAATGATGATGCTTCATTACAAGGGCGAGTAATTGGTTTATGGCGAGAGAGTGATACCCAAACCGATTATGTGCCAGATAACAGTATTGTGTTTTCTCCATCATTAACCTGGTATGCCACTGATGATACAAAAATAACGCTATTAACTAATTGGCAAAAGAATGAATCAGGCACGAGTACCTCGTTCTTACCTCACTCAGGCACTATTTTAGAAAACGAAAACGGCAAAATTCCATCAAACCGTTTTGTTTCTGAGCCGGGTTTTGATCGTTATGATACTGAGCAAGCGTCAATCACTGCGATTTTAGAGCAAAATATTAATGCTGATTGGCAGTTTAAACTTGCTGCGCGTTACACCGATAGTCATGCTGATTATCATACGATTTATGGTTGGCCACCTAAATTTTTAGAAGATGGGCGCAGCGTCAAGCGAGTGTCTTATCTTAGCTCCGCTGATTCGCGGGCTATTGCCAGTGATGCCCAGTTTCATGGCAATATAATAACCGGTAATATTGAGCACACAATAGTGATGGGGCTCGATTATCAAAATGCTTATACCGATAACGACTCTGTTTCTGGACTTGCTGGCACGCTCGATTTATTTAGTCCTGTATACGGTAAAGTAGATAATTTACCAACAGCGGGTGATTTGATTGACGCTCCCCCATCAAAGACTTATCAAACTGGCCTATATATTCAAGACAGCATGAAAATAGCCCAGCAGTGGATTGTATCAGCAGCACTACGCCGTGATAAAGCAACAACAAATCCTGAAAACGGCAAAAGTGAGTCACAGTATGCGACCACCGGTCGTTTAGGCTTGATGTATTTATTTGACTCAGGGGTTTCACCGTATGCAAGTTATAGTGAATCATTTGAACCATTGCTAGGCTATGATGCCTTTGGTAATGCGTTTGTACCAAAAACAGGTGAGCAAGTTGAAGCCGGTATCAAATATCAACCTGCCGGAACAGAGCATCTACTTACGGCCGCCGTATATCATATTGTAGAGCAAAATCGCACTACCCCATTTAATGCAGAGCAAGCCACAGATAGCAAAGTAATTTCTCCAAACGGCCAAGTGGAACAGGGCGAGGTGACGGTAAAAGGACTTGAACTTGAAGCACAATTAGCTTGGCAAAGTGTCGATGTGTATGCGTCATACGCATACAGCGATGGTTACGTCAGTCAGAGCAATAAACAACGTGAAGATGGTGCAACACTTGCAGCGTTACCAAAGCAGCAAGCATCAATTTGGACGACATGGCGACCAGAAACTATGCATGGTTTTAAAATGGGCTTAGGTGCGCGCTATGTGGGAGAGACATCTGACGGTAGTGTCTATGGTGAGCGAGATGGCTTAGTAGTTGATCCAATTAAAACTACCGATTACACACTCTTTGACGCTATGATTGGCTATGATTTTGGGCAATACAGTTTCAGTTTGCAAGCACAAAACATTACTGATAAGACCGTGATCACCTCATGTTTAGCGCGTGGAGATTGCTTCTATGGTCAACGCAGAACAGTAACAGCGAATGTACGTTATAAGTTTTAATGAAGTTAAGATTTAGTATAAATAAAGGGAGCAATTAGCTCCCTTTATTTGCAGTATTGCTAGCCTAGCTATCAATACTTTGTTGGTTAATTGTGACAATTCGTTGTGGGAATGGAATTTCAATATCCGCACCTTGAATCGCACTATATACGCCACCGTTTACGGCCAGCTTGGTTTCTATTATTTTCGTCGTCGGCACCCAGTAGCGGTAACTAATTGTTACTCCACTTTCAGCAAACCGTTCAATGCCAACTTGTGATAGCGGTTCACTTGCGACTAACTCATGGTCTTTCAATACGTCTTCTATAAGCTCTATAGCATGCTCAGCAGTGGCGTTATAGGCAATATCAATTTCACCTTTGACCAATGAATAATTAAATGAGTTATGTAGTATTTCGCCAACGATATGTTTGTTAGGAATAGTAATTTCGACTTTTTCTTCGTTGATCAAAATGGTGTAGCCTAACTCAATGGTTTTTACTTGACCGCTGACATTTTTAACTTCAATCGTGTCACCAACAATAAAGGGGCGGGTGGCAATAATAGCCAAGCCTGCGCCATAATTTGATAACATCCCTTGCAATGCTAAACCAGCGCCAAGAGAAGCGGCACCAATTGCAGCAACAAAAGGTGTGACACTTATGCCAATTTTACCTAGCGCAATAATAATGAACATAACGATAAACAATACTTTCACTACATTACTGACAAAATTAGTGAGAGTAATATCAATATTGTTACGCGCCATTAAAGCGGCAATCATCTTAGATATTTTTTGTGCCACCCACAAACCAAAAATCAAGATCAACAATGCGCCAACTAATTGCATGCTGTACTTAACGAGGTACTCAGTGATCATGGTGTAGTATTTTTCAACTTGTTGGATTTCTGTACTGATCATCTATTATCCATAAATAAAGTGGTTAAACTATTTCATCATAGCAGAGCTTGACTCAAAAAAGGATAAAGTAATGGTACGATTAAAGCGGTAAGTAATGCGCTCAATGCCATTGCCACTGAAGCAAATGCACCAATACGCGGATGCTCAACAAGTGCGGCGGCGGTGCCTATTGCATGAAATGCAGTACCAATCGCAACGCCTTGTGCCTGATGGTTATAAATGCCCACCTGACGAAGAATAAGTAGCGCGAACAAAGCACCTAATAAGCCGATAAAAATCACCATCGCAGCTGCCAGCGAAGCGATGCCTCCGAGTGAATCAGTGACTAGCAGAGTAATGGGAGTAGTGACCGATAAAGCGGCAACAGATGCTGCTAATTGTGTAGGCACATTAAATGCAGCACTGAGTAAGGTTGCAACCACAGTGGCATTGATTATGCCCAGACTACAGCAGCCAACAATCAGCAAGAGATTTCTTCGTATATGCACAAATTGTTGATATAGCGGTAATGCAAGCGCAACAATGGCAGGCTCCAGTAAATAGCTTAATAGCTGGCTATGGCTAGCAAATTGCGAATAAGGCAGTGAAAAACTCACTAGTAATATGGCTATAAGCGTAATAGTGATAAAAACGGGATTAGTCAGCGCTTTTAATAAAGGATTGTTAATGGTTGTATTGAGCTTCCTTAACCCTAAAAACAGCGTGATAATTACAGGAATACTTAACCACCATAGATCAATCATGTTCAATCCTGCCTTTAAATACACTGATCACTGCTGCGATAAGCAGTAAGCTGGTCAATGGCACTAAAATGAAAACTGCACTGAGAAATTGCCATTGCAGGGCGATGATTTCAAGGTGTTCGATAAAACCAACCCCAGCAGGGATGAAAAAAAGCGGCATGACATTTAATAATGGCTTAGCACAGGGAGTTAAGTGATGCTCTTTAACTACGTTTGTTAAAAGTAACGTAAGTAGCATTAGCATCGCTAATAGGGGGGCTGGAAAGCTACCTTGCAGCCAGTGCATGATTATTTTTGCTATCGCCAAGCAACCCAAAATCAAACAGCTGCTGAGTAAATAAGGAAAGATTTTTTTAAGCACTGGGGTTTGGTGATCCATTGATTATTTACTCACTACAGGTCGTATTATACTTCAGCATATTTGCTTGTTGAAAACTATGCGACTTATTGCTTAGCGTTGATATTAAGTGAATTTGTTACCAACGTTTACTATTTTGATACTCGATGTTGTCGGCGCCTTTGGCTTTTGCAATGGCCTTTTTTGTATTGCTGTTAATAAGCAGACGAATTTGGCTAATGGTTTCTTTTGCTAAAATTTGTCTTCTTGGAGTGTTAAAACTTTGTTGGGTAACGCGTTTGATTGCCGCTAAAGTATCCGGTGAGCGAGCTAATAAGGTATTGATCATTGCTAAACAGCGTTGCTTTGGATCCGCATTTACTTCGGTTATTAACCCTAATTGCAGCGCTTTATCAGCACTAATAGGATCTGCATGACTGGCAAGCCACATGGCATCGTCACGTTTTAGTAAGCTAGGTAGTACAACATTTGCACCCATATCAGGACATAGTCCCCAGCGCGCTTCCATAATGGCTAATTTAGCATCTGGGTGCACAATCCGATAATCAGCCCCAAGAGCTATTTGCAGGCCACCACCAAAGCAATTACCTTGGACAACTGCGAATACCGGCACACTTAGTGATTGCCAACCCAGCACAACTTGCTGCGCTAAATTACAGTTACCCGGTAACCATTTAAATAGCAACTTGGCAATATTTATGGGACTTTTCATAACGGCAGCAACATCCAGTCCAGCACAAAAATGCTCACCATCACCTTGAATAACGACAGCGCGGATAGTCGGGTCTTTTTTAATTTTTTTAATGATACTTGTCAGCTGTTTGAACATGACAAAATTCAACGCATTTTGTTTATCTTTTCGGGATAATGTAACGAAGGCGATAGCCTGCTGTGTTTCAAAATTAATCATGTCAACTCCTCTGACCTGTTTCAGTTTAGCTTACGAGCTAATTGAATTGATGTAAAGCGTGGCTTTCTTGTTTGAAAAGCAAGCTATTTTATAGCCTGTTATTGTGAACCTCAGATACAAATGATTACAAAGTGGTCTATATTTTTAATCGGGTGGCTTGTTATATGATCGACCCATAATAGCCTCTGAACGTAACTTGGCGTTTAAACACAATTTAAAATAAACATATAAAGGTAGTGCGCGCAGCTACTAAGGAGATAAACCATGCTAAAAAGGTTCACGCCTAGCATTTTAGGAACTTACATGTCATTAGCGATCAAAGGGGTTGTTGGTACAACATTAATCGCTTTTTTAGCTGGTTGCTCAGATGATAATGCTACCAAACAAGTCGCTCCGCCTCCTGCGGTTTCAGTATTTAATGTTGTTACCCAAGAGGTGGGGAATTATCGAGAGTTTGTTGCTCGCACGGAAGCTCATCAGGAAGTGAAAATTCGCGCTCGTGTTGAGGGTGAATTAATAGAACGTCATTTTGATGAAGGCTCATTTGTTGAAAAAGGACAGCTACTACTGAGAATCGATCCAAGTGAATATCAATCTTCTGTTGCTGAAATTGAAGCGGACTTAAAAAGTAAGCTTGCTGGCGAAGATGGCGCATCTCGCGATTTAAAACGCGGTAAAGAAGTTGCTGCACAAGGGTTTATCTCACAATCTGATTTGGATAAATTAACCACTAAGTATGAGCAAGCTGCTGCGGCTGTTATCTCAGCAAGGGCAAGCCTTGAAAAAGCAAAATTAAATTTAAGTTACACCGAAATTAAAGCGCCGTTTGCAGGGCGTATTGGTAAGGTTAATTACGATGTAGGCAATATTGTTAGTCCTTCCTCAAATGAACTAGCGGAATTGACCGATGTGGATCCAATTTATGTCAATTTTCAAGTAGAAGAAGGTGATTACATTAGTTATCGTCAAAAACATCAAGACAGTGCTAATAACCCTCAAAATGTACCAATCGATTTATCCCTGCGTTTGCCAAATAACTCGGACTTGGGGGCTAAAGGGCAGTTAGATTTTGCCGATACGAAAATTGATCGCAGTACTGGCACTGTTGAATTAAGAGCGACATTTGCCAATCCACAAAACATTATAATGCCAGGCTTGTTTGTCACCTTAATTGTTGAAAGTAAAGATAAGAAATTACAAGCACTTATTCCTCAAGCAGCAGTACAAGAAAATCAACAAGGTAAATTTGTACTCGTGGTGGGTGAAGATAACAAAGTTGCTACGCGCATTGTGCAACTAGGACGGCGCATTAATGCGATGTGGGTCGTTCAATCGGGCCTTGAAGAAGGTGAGCAAGTGATTGTTGAAGGTTTACAAAAAGTACGTCAAGGGGTCGAAGTTAAACCAGTTGAAAAAAAGGTCGATCACACCACTGGTACAATTTCTAGTCAATCAGACGCTGCAAACTAAAGGAAACGCACATGATAAGTAAAACGTTTATCGCGCGGCCTAAATTTGCCCTCGTTATTTCGATAGTGATTACGCTAGCGGGTTTGATTTCCATGGGTTTGCTGCCAGTTAATATGTATCCCGAGATTACTCCACCGCAAATACAGATCACCGCAGTTTACCCTGGCGCCAGTGCGCAAATAGTGGAAGAGTCTGTGGTCAGACCCATTGAAGAGCAAGTTAATGGTGTAAAAGATATGATGTATATCGAGTCCAGCTCCAGCAATAACGGCACTGCTACGATAACTGCATACTTTAAGGTGGGCACGGATACTGATATTGCTCAAGTCAATGTACAAAACCGTGTCGCGTTAGCTGAGCCGGGGTTACCCAGCGAAGTAACACGCCAAGGTGTATCGGTTAAGAAAAAATCCAGTTCAATGTTATTGGGTATTAACTTGTATTCTAGCCAAGCAAACATTGATGCTATTTTTTTAAGTAACTATGCAACAAATTACTTAACGGAACCGCTGGGACGAATTAAAGGCGTGGCATCGGCTGAGGTTATGGGTGAGAAAACCTATTCAATGCGATTGTGGTTACGTCCAGATAAAATGGCGGCGTTAGGGCTGACAGTAGGCGAAGTTAGAGCAGCATTACAAGAGCAGAATACCATAGTGGCAGCTGGTAAATTAGGTGCTGCACCGAGTTTACCAAGTCAGCAGTTTGAATATTCAATTCAAGCTAAAGGGCGTTTAAAAACTCCAGAAGAGTTTGGCCAAACAATTATTCGTGCTAATCAAGATGGTAACTTTGTACGTTTAACTGATATTGCCCGCATCGAACTTGGCTCAGCTGATTACAGTATTAACGCTAAGTTAAATCAGCAAGATACCGCTTTTATAGTTATTTACCAATTAACCGATGCCAATGCAACGCAAGTGGCAAGTGATGTTAAAGCCACCATGGCAGAGCTTGCTAAGCAATTACCAGATGGTGTTGAATACTCAATACCATACGATACGACAGAGTTTATCAATCGCTCAATCGAAGAAGTGGTTATCACATTATTTCAAGCCGTTGGCCTAGTTGTTTTAGTGGTGTTTTTGTTTTTACAAAACTGGCGCGCGACACTTATTCCAACTATTGCCATTCCAGTATCGTTGGTGGGGACGTTTGCTTTTATGATGGCTATGGGTTACTCAATTAACTTAATCACCTTATTTGGTTTAGTGCTAGCGATCGGTATTGTGGTAGATGATGCAATTATTGTAATTGAGAATGTTGAGCGGATCCTCAAAGAAGAAAAGCTGCCGATCAAAGAGGCTGTCACTAAAGCGATGGAGCAAGTAACCGGGCCTATTATTGCGACCACTTTGGTGTTATTAGCCGTATTTGTGCCTGTAGGCTTTATGCCTGGTATTACCGGGGAGCTTTATAAGCAGTTCTCTGTAACGATTTCGTTTGCGGTATTAATTTCATCGGTTAACGCATTAACCCTAAGTCCAGCTTTATGTGCGCTATTGTTAACAGAAAAGTCAATGAAACCGATAAAATGGCTGGCGCCAGTTGAGCAAGGCATTATTAAATCAACTTCCATCTATTCTAAAATCATCCACTTTATTTTAAAACGCTCGGCACGAGTGGGTATTTTTGCCTTAGTTATTTTTGTGGCGGCAGGCTGGCTGGCTAAAAGCGTTCCAACAGGATTTGTGCCAGCCGAAGATCAAGGTTTTGTGTTTGTAGATGTGCAATTACCAGATGCGGCGGCTTCTGGTCGCACTGCTGATGTGATGCATAAAATAGGTGACATTATTAAACAAGAACCTGCAGCAACTGATTTTATTGCGGTATCCGGTTTTTCTTTGATTGGCGGGGCGGGCTCAAATAATGCTTTAGGTATTGTTATTTTAAAAGACTGGGAAGAACGCACTAGTGCTGAACTAGGCTTAAAGTCAGTGATTGGTCGTTTGATGGGGAAAATGTGGGCCATGCCAGATGCGCAGATAATGGTATTTAACCCGCCGCCAATTCCTGGTTTAGGTAATAGCGCTGGTTTTGAGTTTCGCCTACAAGACAGTGAAGGTCGGGATCCGACTGAATTGGCGCAAGTACTTAATGGTCTGGTATATGAAGCGAACCAACATCCAAGCTTGAGTAATGTGTACAGTACTTTTAGAGCAAATGTACCGCAGTACTTTTTAGAGATAGATCGCAATAAAGCAAAGGCTCAAGGGGTTGCATTAAGTGACATATTCTTAACGCTGCAAGCCCAGCTCGGCTCATTATATATTAACGATTTCAATCAGTTTAGTCGTACTTATAAAGTAATCATGCAAGCTGAGAGTGAGTTCCGTAAAAATCCTTCCGACTTACAGCATTATTTTGTGCGTAATAATGAAGGCGACATGGTGCCATTAACGACACTTGCTAAACTTGAACCAATTCTTGGGCCAACAACCCTTAAGCACTTTAATTTATATCGTAGTGCGAGTATCAGTGGTCAAGCAGCTGCGGGGTTCTCAAGTGGTGATGCAATAGCTGCCATGGAAGAGCTAGCTAAGCAGTTACCTAATGGCTATGTATTTGAATGGGCAGGGCAATCTAAACAAGAAATTGAAGCTGGCAATATGGCACCGTTGCTATTTGCTTTGGCCGTTATCTTTGTTTACTTGTTCTTGGTTGCACAATATGAAAGTTGGACGATCCCTTTTTCAGTTATAGCCGCAATTCCCCTGGCGATGTTTGGCGCAATGTTAGCGTTATACGTACTGGGTATGGAAAATAATATTTATGCACAAGTGGGGTTAGTACTGCTTATAGGTATGTCGACCAAAACTGCAATCTTGATTGTAGAGTTTGCGATGGAAGAACGGCTTGCCGGCAAGAGTATTTTTGATGCGGCTCTTAGTGCAGCCAAAATGAGGTTTCGTGCGGTATTAATGACGGCTCTTTCATTTGTATTAGGTGTATTACCGTTAGTATTTGCAACTGGCGCGGGTGCTGGAAGCCGCGTATCGCTTGGTGTCACTGTGCTAGCCGGCATGTTAGCCGCGACTATATTGGGTACTTTGCTGGTGCCATTATTTTATAGTTTGGTGCAGTCAATGCGCGAAAAAGTAAAGGGCACAGCGACAACGCAAACGTAAAATAAGCCCTGTATAAAAAAAGTCAGGGAAACCTGGCTTTTTTTTGTCAAAAATTTGCTGAGGTTTGATACTATATCTGGCATTAGCATCATGAAAGGTTTATGGCAATGACAGGACCCCGTTTATACAGTGAAGAAGAAGTAACGCATCAAGCTTACGATATCTTTTTAGAGTTAGCCCCAGATAACCTTAGTGAGCAAGATGTTGATGATTTTAACCAGCATCGTGAAGAGCTTGGCTTTATTGAAGAAGGTGAGCCTGATGACCAATGGCAAGATTTTGTCGCATTAGAAATAGAGCCAGAATTATTTATTCAGGTGTTAGTGGGACTTGAATTCGATAATCAAGATATTTTATTTGCTAAAATTTTGATTAGCCGTGATAAAGACGCGCCGTTTTGTCATATATTATGGAAAGATAGCGAATAATCTCGATGCAGTATCTTAGTGAAAACAGCCTTGTTTTAAATATCAACACAGTGAGCGAACAGTGATTAGGTTACTGCTGTTGTTGGGCTGTCTGCTTAGCTTTAGAGTCTGGGCGGTTGATCCTTTTGAAGACTTTCATGAGTATGGTCAACTCTCAGATGAAGAGATCCATAAAATCCATCAAGGCGAACTATTATACGGCGATACTGAATTTGGATTTATTGTTAGTCGCGGTAATACTAATTCGACCAGTTTTAAGTTCAAAGGTAACTTATATCAAGATCTTGAGAATTGGCGTAATCAATTCAAAATAGATAGTTTATATAAACGTGATCGTAACGACACCACTGGCAATGATGAAGTCTCGGCAAACCGTATATTTTTCTCTGCGCAGGGCAACTATAAAGTTGGGGTAAAAAATGCCTCATTCTTTATGTATGGTGATTATGAAGAAGATGAATTCAGTGGTCTTGAGTTTAAAAGCACACTTGCGGCAGGTTATGGTAATCGTTTATATCAAGGGGTAAAAAACCAAGTTGATTTTGATATAGGGCCTGGTTTATACCGCTCGGTAGCACAAGATGATGCTGAGCTTGAAGATGAGCAAGACAAAACCAAAACCGGTTATTTATTACGTTTAGCACTGCAGTGGGAGCGTACGGTCTCGACTCGAACACGTTTCAATCAAGATTTAAGTATTGAACAGTCATTGTCAGGATTGAACTCACGATTAAAGTCAGAAACATCACTGATCAGCCAACTAATGGGCGCTGTATCATTAAAGTTTACTTATTTATATCGTTATAATTCTAAGCCGGAAGACGATAAGTTAAAGTTTGATTCAGAACTAAGTGCGACATTAGTTTATAGTTTTTAATATTTTAGAGAGTGTTATGTATCAGCATAAGCAATTTGCACTGTTCATTTTTGTTATTCTAAGTTGGATTGCCAGCTTTGTTGGTTTAGCTTGGTATTTAATTGGTGCCGATATGCCGTTAATGGTATTTGCAGCGATTTTAGTGCTGGTGGGGTTTTTGTTCCATGGTTTAACCATTAAAGTTGATGACAGCCAAATTAGCTGGGGGTTTGGTCCTGGTGTGTTTGGTGATAAGTTACAGTTAGTGGATATTATTGAAGCTAAAGCGGTAGAAAACTCTTTTCGTCATGGTATTGGCTTACGTATTACCCATGATGGTTGGGTATACACAGTGTCAGGATTTAGCGCGGTACAGCTAACTTTAAAAGATGGCAGCCAATATCGCTTGGGAACTAACGACCAAGATGGTTTACTGGCAGCGTTGGCGGGTAAGATAAGTGAGCCAATAGCAGAGCCTACACCCGTTTGATTAAATTATAGATATAAAAAAAGCGCAGTAGCGCTTTTTTTATTGTCGGTTTAGTCCACTAAGTCGATATTAGTGGTCGTGACCACAGCCACCATCACCATGGACATGGCCATGCTCTAGCTCGTCTGCTGTTGCATCACGCACTTCAAGTATTTCTACATCAAAGTTTAAAGTGATGCCAGCGAGTGGATTATTACCATCAACAATTACATCGTCTTCTTGAATATCAATGATCATTACAGATTGATCGCCGTCATCTGTTGAGGCACGAAATTGCATACCAACTTCAATTTCCATGCCTTCAAACATCGACTTAGGTACTGCTTGCATCAGATCATCATGGCGTTCGCCATAACCTTGCTCTGGTGGCACAGTAACGCTGAGTGTGTCGCCCGCTTTTTTACCTTGCAGGGCATCTTCTAGGCCTTGAATTAAGTAACCGGTACCAACGATAAAGATCAGTGGCTCACCATCAAATGAGTTATCGATAGAGTTTTTGTCATTATCCATGACTGAATAATGCATTTTTACCACTTTATTTGTTGCAACGATCATAGTCACTCCTATTTATTCGTCTTCGAGAGAGTAGGGTAGAGGAAGGATTGATAGCTCTACCGTTGGGGCATGTTTTGCACGCAGTAACTGACTAGTTTCACTGTCGTTTGGCAACACAACAAGGCCAAATAAGGTTTTACTTTGTTGATTGTAGGCTTGGCTTATTAATTTGCCAGCACGACGCCAGTTTTCACCCATTTGGGTTTCAAGCTCTGGTTCAGCTAATTCTCCATCGCTGTGCCCTGATACGATATACATAGCGCGTTTATTTTTACCAAGGTATTTCATGCGGGCAACGGTTTCTTGGCCTGTGTAACAGCCTTTACGAAAGCTTACTCCACCGATAGCTTGCAGGTTAACCATTTGTGGTACGTATTCACCGAGTGCCGCTTCATTGAGCTCAGGCTCACCCGCTAAAATACTATGTTGGTGCCACAGCGCGTCGTTTTCAAGGGCGATAACCTCATCAGGCAGTGAAAATTCGTCATTAACCATCAGTAAAATGCGGTTTTTTGCTAATTTTAGTGCTTTACCATGACTAAAATCGCAAGCGCTATCTTGCTCATTAAAATGAATGTTCAACGCATTTAAGGTTGCAGCTAGATCATCACCGATTAAACCAATTAACTTGCTGGTAGCAGCGTGTATTTCAACTTTTGAAAACACCGCATACTTTTTTAATTCAGTTAAAGATTGAGCGGTTTCAACCGCTGATGCTGCTAAATAGTAACTATCTTGATAAGCAAAGAGCTTGGCTACACTCCATAATTTACCTTTGGCATTACAGTGCCCAGCCCATAAGAAGTTGGTTTGGTTGAGCTTATTAATATCTTGGGTAATTTGGCCATGAAGGTAGGCGAGTTTATCAACACCGCTAATGCGGATCAGCTGATGTGATAAAGGGCATGCGTGTACTGTTGACATAAAAACCTGCGTTACAAGAAATGTAGGCGCGTATAATACCGTAGTTAGCGCTGCTGGTATAGATGCATAAATAGCTGTTTATTCAGGTGCAATTTGTTAAACTGCTAAGCAACTTAGTACGAGGTAAAAAATGACTGAAATTCACAATAAAGCGCGTATCCGCTGGGCTTGTCGCCGCGGCATGTTAGAACTAGATGTGTTATTTATGCCATTTGTAGATGAGGCATTTGATTCGTTATCTGTACAGCAGCAAGCTGTTCTTCAACGTTTGCTTGAAGCGGATGATCCCGATCTATTTGCGTGGTTTATGGGCCATCAAGAATGTAAAGATCCTGAGCTTAAACAGATGGTACAACTGATTTTAGACCGAGTTCGTGTATAGGTTTAGGGTTACTAATAATGTTCCAGACCACAGACCTTTTGTGGTCTACTTTAGCTTGTTCGCAGTGTGTTATAGCTTATTTTTAACTAGCGTATTAGCGCAATTTATTTGTGTCGCCAGTAGTACTATTTTTGGCTATGTAAGTTGGCACTGGTATAAAAAATCCCATCCTCAGCAAGGCGTTTTTATATTAGATTCTACGCAATGTCGTTTTGAAAATAATACGCTAAAAATAAATGGCCATATCAGCAACAAAAGCCGTGTTTATCAAAGCAGTGTTTGGTTATATATTAATGGCTTTGCAAGCTCCCACTGGCTGATTATTAATGCCAGCGGGGTTGATGAACTGAGTTTTGTGCGCTTGAAACGTCTTACTTTGGCTGCTCGTCATGAGCAAGCGGAGTTAAAATAGTGGGCGTTGGATTATCATTTAACTGCGGGTAGTCAATGGTATAATGCAAGCCTCTGCTTTCTTTTCGCTCCATTGCACTGCGAATTATAAGCTCTGCTACTTGCACTAAATTACGCAGTTCAAGCAAGTTATTCGAAACGCGGAAGTTTGCATAATAATCACGAATTTCTTGCTGTAGTAATTCAACTCGGTGTAACGCACGTTCTAGGCGTTTAGTTGAACGCACAATGCCAACATAGTCCCACATAAATAGTCTTAGTTCATGCCAATTATGGGTGATCACCACTTCTTCATCTGAGTTAGTTACGCGGCTTTCATCCCACATCGGCAGCACTTTTAATGCTGGACTATGTTGTATTTTTGCTAAAATATCTTTTGCTGCGGCGTGAGCAAATACAATGCACTCTAGTAATGAATTACTGGCCATGCGATTAGCGCCATGTAGCCCCGTATAAGCGACTTCGCCTACCGCATATAAGTTATCTAGATCGGTCTTGCCGTTAAAGTCAGTCATGACTCCACCACAGGTATAATGTGCCGCAGGAACCACTGGAATTGGATCTTTAGTGATATCGAGCCCGACACTTAAGCATTTTGCATAAATGGTCGGGAAATGCTCAATAATAAAGTCTTTATCTTTATGGCTAATATCTAAATACACACAGTTAGCACCTAAGCGCTTCATCTCAAAATCGATAGCGCGGGCAACAATATCGCGTGGTGCGAGCTCTTCACGCTCGTCAAAGTCTTTCATGAATCGTGTGCCGTCAGGGCGCTTTAAATAAGCACCTTCACCGCGCATCGCTTCGGTGATCAGAAAGTTTTGTAGCTCTGGGTGATATAAACTGGTCGGGTGGAATTGGTTAAATTCCATATTGGCTACTCTACAACCTGCCCGCCAAGCCATGGCGATACCATCACCACTGGATACATCAGGGTTGGATGTGTAAAGGTATACTTTACTGGCACCACCGGTTGCTAAGGCTACAAACTTAGCTGAAATTGTTTCGACTTTCTTTGCCGCTCGGTTCCACATATATACGCCATGAATATGTTTACCGTTTTGGCCTAGTTTTTTATCACCAATTAAATCTATCGCGTTGTATTGTTCTAATAAGGTAATTTCTGGGTGCGCTTGTACTTGGCTTATTAGCGTTGTTTGCACTGCTCGGCCGGTGGCATCTGCAGCGTGTAAAATTCGGCGATGGCTATGGCCGCCTTCACGGGTTAAATGAAAGCGCTCTTTGCCTTTGCTATCAAACTCCATATCAAAAGGCACGCCTTGCTCGATTAGCCATTGCAAGCAGTCATGGGCATTACTTGCGGTGTATTGCACGGCGGTTTTGTCACATAAACCACCACCGGCATCTAAGGTATCTTGTACGTGAGATTCAATGCTGTCATTCTTTTTATCAAACACGGCAGCAATGCCGCCTTGTGCATAAAGTGTGGAACCTTCCGTCAATTCACCTTTGCTGATCACGGTAACTTTACAGTGATTAGCTAAAGATAATGCTAATGAGAGGCCAGCTGCGCCGCTGCCAATAATAGCGACATCCGTGATATGGTGTTTATTTTGGTTCATGTCCGTGGTCTTTGCGGTTACAATGCCCAGATACTAATGTATAAACAGTAATGAGCAAATAATAATATTATGATAGGCGTATATGTATCATATTTGGCGCGACACTATTAGTGATTTTCAACTTTCGCCAATATATTTATATGCTATTTTATAAAAAAATAATATTAAACAGAACTTTTCATTCATGCAGCAGTCAGAGTATTTGTAAACAATGGCAGGATATGAATGACAAGCAATAATCAGACAGAGGAGTACCGGCTCGAATGAGCGAGCAGGATTTGGATTTAGCGCTAGTAAAAAGGGTCCAGCAGGGCGATAAAAATGCCTTCAATCTTTTAGTAAAGAAGTATCAGAACAAAATAGCCGGTTTGATTTCACGTTATGTATCAAATCAAGGCGATATTGCTGATGTTGCTCAAGAAGCTTTTATTAAAGCATACCGCGCACTTCCAAACTTTAGAGGGGACAGTGCCTTTTATACTTGGTTATACCGTATCGCCGTTAATTGTGCTAAAAATTACTTAGTGGCTCAGGGCCGCAAACCGCCAGCAAATGATATAGATGCTGACGATGCAGAGTTTTATGATGGTGCTGATGCAATGCGTTCAAACGCATCCCCTGAGAACTTGTTATTAAGCGAAGAAGTTCGCGCAGTGATTTTTAACACCATTGATAGTTTGCCTGAAGATCTTAAAACCGCGATCACTCTACGAGAAATCGAAGGGATGAGCTATGAAGAAATAGCCGTGGTGATGGATTGCCCAGTCGGGACGGTGCGTTCGCGTATTTTCCGTGCCCGTGAAGCAATAGATAACAAATTAAACCCATTAATAGGCGAGTCTTAATATGACAAAAGCACACGTTAACAAGTTGGATAATCAGCATTTATCCGCATTACTTGACGGCGAACAATCATTAACTGATGAGGTTATTGCCCAGCAAGATGCGGCAACCTTAGGACGTTATGCGCTAATAGGTGACGTAATGCGTGCTGAGTCAGAAGATGCGTTCGTCTTTGATATAAGCGATAGTGTTGCGCAAGCGCTGGAAAGTGAGCCAGTTTATGCTGATTTCACACAACCAGCGGCACAGCCAACACCATTGGCTGCAACGGGCACCGATAATGTAGTGGCATTTAACTGGCGCAAACCAGTTGCACAACTTGCAATTGCAGCAAGTGTCGCCATGTTTGCAATTGTTGGTGTACAAACATTGCCACAAGGTGAAAACTCACCTAGCAATGAAATTCCGATGTTACAAACAACACCAGTAACAGGAATGGCATCACCAGTTAGCTATTCGTCAGAACCCGCTTTACAAAATGCAGAGCAAGGTTTGCGTGAGTTACAGCAACAGCGTATTGGCGCGTTAGTATTAGAACATCAACGCCAAGCACGAGTTGCATATTCATTAGAAAAAGCTCACACTGAGGCGCAAGCCGAAGAGGAAAAAAACTAATTAAATGAAAGTAATTACTTTTATTTTGTCGTTGGTATTAATGGCTCCAGCCTTTGCTGACGACGAAAACCCCGCAAAAGAGCTACTGCTCAAAATGGCTGACGCCGTTCATAATCGTAACTTTGACGCATCATTTGTGGTCGTTAAAGGAAAGTCAATGGAACCATATCGTTGGTTGCATGCAAAACAAGGTAATACAGAACTCGAACATTTGAGCTTACTCAATGGCGCAGGCCTTGAGATGGTTCGTATCGATGACCAAGTTACTTATTTTGAGCCACAGTCTGAGCCTTATTCAATAGATACTGATTCTATAGCAGGCCCAATCCCAGAAGTGTTATTCAAAGATGTTGAGCGCTTAAGTCAGCATTACGATTTTGTACTCGGTGGTAAAGGCCGTATTGCAGGGCGTGCTGCGCAGCTTGTGCGCATCGAATCAAAAGACGAGTATAAGTTTAATTATTGGCTGTGGCTTGATGCAGAGTCATCACTATTACTAAAATCTGCTTATGTTAATCATGCCGGTGAGATGTTAGAACAACTACAGTTAACCCATATTAGTGTAACCGAAGAGCCCGCTGCGTTATTACTTGAAATGCTTAATCGTAAATTTCCAACGCCACTACCGGCAGCGGCAATTACCAAAAATGAAGCAAATACAGGAAGTAATAATTGGCAAATAGGTTGGTTACCGGAGGGGTTTAGTTTACTAAAATCAGACCGTCATAAGCTTGATTTGAACAATGAACTGACGGATTATTATTTATACTCAGATGGTTTTGTCGAAATTTCAGTGTTCGTACAAAGACCATTACCAGGTCGCAGACCAAGCGGTGCATTGTCATCCGGTGCCACGACAGTATATGTGCATAATAGCGGTAGTTTTGATGTGTCAGTGGTGGGGAATATTCCAGCAATGACTGCAAAAGCAATTGCTGAATCGGTTGCAAGACCCTTGTAATATAAGCTGATAATGATAGAACAAACTCTTACAGTGGTGTCGATTCAAGGCGCCACTGCGCATTTAGAAGCCCAGCAAAAGCAAGCCTGTGAAGGGTGTAATGGCCGTTGTGGTTCACAAATTTTTAGTAAGCTATTTGGCACTGCTAAAAAAACCTTCCCCTATCGATTTGAAATCCCTGTTGTGGTTGGGCAAAAAGTAACCCTAGCACTGGATGATAGCCACATGGTAAAGCATGCTTTTGCAGTGTATATGTTGCCTTTGGTGTTAAGTCTGGTATTTGCGTTAGTGGCTGCTGAGGTTTTTTCTGTGCCTGAATGGTTGCAAATCATTGCCGCTATAGCTGGTGGTTTTACTGGCTTTGGCATCGCTAAAAGCCGAGTGAAAAGCCTAAAGCATGATGTTAAAGTAATAAAAATTCACCCTATTAGCCTTCCTTTAACTCAAATAGATGGTGATTGAAGCCAATTAAATGTAAAATTACGGCTTTATACACTCAGTCCATTAAAATAGAAGTTTAGAATCCAGTTTATGAAGCATATCCGTAATTTTTCGATCATCGCCCATATTGACCACGGTAAATCGACCCTTTCAGATCGTTTGATCCAAGTTTGTGGTGGTTTAACAGACCGCGAAATGCAAAAGCAAGTATTGGATTCAATGGATATTGAGCGCGAGCGTGGTATCACCATTAAAGCGCAAAGTGTAACTCTAAATTATAAAGCCAACGATGGTGATACTTACCAACTTAACTTTATCGACACCCCTGGACACGTTGACTTTACTTATGAAGTATCGCGTTCACTAGCAGCGTGTGAAGGTGCATTATTAGTTGTTGATGCCGGTCAAGGTGTTGAAGCGCAAACTCTAGCGAATTGTTACACCGCCATCGAAATGAATTTAGAAGTAATTCCGGTATTAAATAAAATCGATTTACCACAAGCTGATCCACTTCGTGTAGCCGAAGAAATTGAAGATATTATTGGTATCGATGCCCTAGATGCCGTGCAATGTAGCGCTAAAACAGGTGTGGGTATTGCCGAAGTTCTTGAAATGATTGTTAAGGACGTACCGCCACCAGAGGGTGATAAAGACAAGCCGCTACAGGCGCTTATCATCGACTCATGGTTTGACCCGTATCAAGGTGTAGTATCGCTGGTGCGTATTAAGCACGGTGAATTAAGAACGGGCGACAAGATAAAAATTATGTCGAACGAGCATATACACACTGCAGATCAGGTTGGTGTTTTTACACCAAAGCAAACCAACACCGGTATTTTAAGAACTGGTGAAGTAGGTTTTGTTATTGCGGGTATTAAAGAAATACATGGTGCGCCAGTAGGTGACACTATTACCCATCAAAAAAATGCAGCACCTGAGCGCTTACCGGGCTTTCAAAAAATTAAACCACAAGTTTATGCCGGTATGTTTCCAATTGCCTCGGATGAGTATGAATCATTCCGTGATGCGCTTAATAAACTAAGCTTAAATGATGCGTCGTTATTCTTCGAACCAGAAAATTCAACAGCACTTGGCTTTGGCTTTCGCTGTGGCTTCTTGGGCATGTTGCACATGGAAATCATTCAAGAGCGTTTAGAGCGTGAATACGATATTGACTTAATTACCACCGCACCAACGGTAATTTACGAAGTTGTAACTAAGGAAGGTACGATTCAGATTGATAACCCATCTGATTTACCTGCTGTAAATGATATTTTAGAAATTCGTGAGCCCGTTGTTGAAGCTAATATTCTTGTACCACAAGAGTATTTAGGCAGTGTTATTACGCTTTGTATTGAAAAGCGTGGTATGCAAACCAAGATGAACTATCACGGTAAACAAGTCGCAGTTACTTATGAACTGCCAATGGCTGAAGTGGTGATGGACTTTTTCGATAAGTTAAAGTCAACCAGTCGTGGCTTTGCCTCGCTTGATTATAACTTTAAGCACTTTCAAACATCAGACATGGTACGTGTTGATATTTTGATCAATGGTGAGCGTGTTGATGCACTTGCGATTATTGTTCACAGAGACAGTGCGCAATCGCGTGGTCGTCAACTAGCTGATGCATTGAAAGAGCTTATTCCTCGTCAAATGTTTGATATTGCGATTCAAGCGGCAATAGGTGCACACGTTATTGCCCGTACCACTGTTAAACAGTTACGTAAAAACGTAATCGCGAAGTGTTATGGTGGCGACGTGAGTCGTAAGAAAAAGCTACTTCAAAAGCAAAAAGATGGTAAAAAACGTATGAAGCAACTAGGTAATGTTGAAGTGCCTCAAGAAGCATTTTTAGCTATTCTTAAAGTTGGTAAGTAAGTTTTTTAACCAAATTACGTAAGATAAAGGATTTAATGCATGGCAGGTTATTTTTCAATATTTTTAGTGTTGTTAACTTTAGGCTCAGGCTTAATTTGGTTAATTGACCATTTTATGTTTGCACCAAAAAGGCAGCAACGCTTAGCTCTTGCGCAAAGTTCTGCTGGCGGCGAGCTAGATGAAGAAACTGCAGCACTAATTGCGCCAGAACCGACGATTACTGAAACGGCAAAATCAATTTTTCCGATGATTGCGGCTATTACGATTTTTAGGTCGTTTATATTCGAGCCGTTTCAAATACCATCAGGTTCAATGATGCCGACACTATTAGTTGGCGATTTTATCTTAGTACAGAAATATTCGTATGGCGTGAAAGACCCTGTTTGGCGTACTCAATTAGTTGATGTGGCAGAGCCAGAACGTGGTGATATTGTGGTATTTAAATACCCATTAGATGAAAGTATCGATTATATTAAACGTGCGATTGGTTTACCGGGTGATAAAATCGTTTACCGTGATAAGCGTTTATACATTCAGCCAAATTGCGAACAAGGACAAACACAACAAGGTGACTTATTGTGTAATGAATTTAATAAAATTGACATGGAGATCATTAATCGCGATGAATTTAAGCAAGGCTCTATGGATTTAGTTCGGTTAGATGAAAATTTGACTACGCTAAAACATAATATTTTAATTAACCCTGAAGCGCTGGAAATGAAAGGGCGTTACTATCAACAACCGGGTACACGTTCTGATGAATGGGTAGTGCCGGCTGATCATTATTTTATGATGGGTGATAACCGCGATAACAGCCAAGATAGTCGCGTATGGGGCTTTGTGCCAAAAGAAAACTTGGTGGGTAAAGCTGTCTTTATATGGATGAGTTTTGAATTTGAGAATGGCCCAGATGACATTTTACCAGGCTGGGTTCCAACTGGTGTTCGTTTTGAACGCCTAGGTAATATTCAGTAACAATGAAAAAAAATGTAACAGAGTTATATAGCAAAATAGGGTATACCTTTATTGATCAAGTATTGCTTGAGCAGGCGATGACCCATCGCAGCCATAAAGGACAACACAATGAACGCTTAGAGTTTTTGGGCGATTCCATTTTAAGCTTTGTCATTGCCAATGCTTTATATAGTAAGTTCCCCAAAGCGCGTGAAGGCGATCTTAGCCGCATGCGTTCAACGCTTGTGCGTGGACAAACCTTAGCTGAATTTGGTTTAGAGTTTGGCCTAGGTGATTACTTACGCTTAGGGCCGGGTGAGCTTAAAAGTGGTGGTTTTAGACGTGAATCAACTTTAGCTGATGCGGTTGAAGCAATTATTGGTGCGGTATTTTTAGATGCTGGCATTGATGTTTGTGGAGACTTGATTTTAGCGTGGTATGAATCTCGCCTTGATGCCATTTCGCCAGGTTTAAACCAAAAAGATCCTAAAACATTGCTACAAGAATACTTACAAGCCCGCAAATTACCTTTGCCAGGCTATACTGTAGTTGATACTAAAGGTCAGGCACACAATCAAACGTTCACGGTTGAATGTATTGTTGAAGGTATGGATAGCATCATCTCAGTTGGCAGTTCTCGTCGTAAAGCTGAACAAAAAGCCGCTGAAAAAGCGTTGAAGATACTTAAAAATGAATCTTGATACATTGATCCAACCGCACACGCGTGATTTAGATACTTTTTGTGGCATGGTCGCTATTGTTGGCCGCCCAAACGTTGGTAAATCTACCTTGCTTAATGAAATTATTGAGCAAAAAGTAAGTATTACCTCGCGTAAACCGCAAACCACACGCCACCGTATTATGGGTATTCATACTGTAGGTAAGCACCAAGCCGTGTATGTTGATACACCAGGCCTGCATGTTGAAGAAAAGCGTGCCATTAACCGTTTAATGAACCGTGCTGCTTCAAGTTCATTAGGTGATGTTGAGCTAGTTATTTTTGTTGTTGAAGGTACTCATTGGAATGCTGACGATGAAATGGTGCTTAACAAAGTAAAGCAAAATGGCAAACCGGTATTACTTGTGATGAACAAAATTGATCAAGTAAAAGACCGTGACCTTGTGCTACCGCATATGAAGTGGTTAGGCGAAAAGTTTGATTTTGTTGGCATTATGCCAGTATCTGCGACTCAAGGTAAAAATATCAACCTGATCAAAGATGAAGTAACTAAGCGTTTACCACCGTGTGAATTTTACTTCCCTGAAGATTACGTAACAGATCGTTCTATGCGCTTTATGGCAGCCGAAGTGATCCGTGAAAAGTTGATGCGCTTTATGGGTGAGGAGCTTCCTTACTCAGTTACCGTTGAAATTGAGCAATTTAAATGGCAAGAAAATGGCATTTGGCATATCAATGGCTTGATTTTAGTTGAGCGTGAAACGCAAAAACGTATGGTTATTGGTAATAAAGGCGAAAAGCTTAAAGTGATTGGCCGCGAAGCCCGTAAAGATCTCGAAGAAATGCTTGATAATAAAGTGTTTTTAGAACTTTGGGTGAAGGTTAAATCAGGTTGGGCTGACGACGAGAGAGCACTTCGCAGTTTAGGCTATGGTGAAGATTAATAGCCTAAGCGATATTTATGGATAGCGACTTCTACACGGCATATTTATTACACCGACGTCCTTTTAGTGACTCACAAGTAATGCTTGATATGTTAGTAGAAGGCGTTGGCCAGTTGCGCATGCTGGCGCGAATTAGCGGTCGCCAAGCAACAAAATACAAAGCTCAGTTACAACCCTTCCAAGCCTTACTGGTAAATTATACCGGTAAACACGACCTGAAATATATCCAACGATTTGAACTACATGGCACGCAATCCACACTAGTTGGGGATCAGCTTTATTGTGGGTTTTACCTCAATGAACTAACCAACCGCATTGTACCAATTAATGAACCGATTGATCATGCCTATCAATTGTATAAAACTCACCTACAACAGCTTAACCAGCACCCTAATTTACAAGCTGTATTACGTTCTTATGAATTTCAACTATTAGAATTATTAGGCTATGGCGTTGACTTTAGTTTTGATGCCGCAGGCGATCCAATTTCGGCAGAGCAAACGTATAGTTACTTTGCTGAATACGGCTTTGTTGCCCAAGAAAATCAAGGCAGTGGCTTTTCTGGCGCGCAGTTAAATGCAATTGCAGCTCATGACTTTAGTGCGCCGGATGTGTTATATATGGCAAAACAATTAAGTCGTCATTTAATGAAGCCTTTATTAGGCAAAAAACCATTAAAAAGTCGCGAGCTGTTTATATCCAAATAGTTTGGGTATTCACCAACAATCTTAATACGGTATTTTTAACCGTTATTTTTACAGGTAAAAAAATGAAAGATATTCTTTTGGGTATAAACGTTGATCATATTGCTACCTTACGCCAAGCTCGGGGTACAAATTACCCAGATCCAGTACATGCTGCGAGTGTTGCTGAGCATGCTGGCGCTGATGGGATCACTATTCATTTACGTGAAGACCGTCGTCACATTCAAGATCGTGACGTGTATGTGATGGCTAAAACAATCCAAACACGAATGAACCTTGAAATAGCGGTTACAGATGAAATGATTGATATTGCTTTAGATGTTAAGCCAGCTTATGTTTGCTTAGTACCAGAAAAACGCGAAGAGTTGACCACCGAAGGCGGTTTAGACGTTGTTGGTAATCTAGATAAGATTAAAGCCGCGACAGCAAAATTAACTGACGCCGGTATTAAAGTATCATTATTTATCGATGCAGACAAAGCACAACTAGATGCAGCTAAAGCCTGTAATGCCCCTTATGTTGAAATTCATACTGGCGCTTATGCGGATGCGCAAACTGATACCGAGATACAAAAACAACTTGAGCATATTCATCAAGGCGTAAAGTATGCAGCAAGTTTGGGTTTGATAGTAAACGCCGGCCACGGTCTTCATTATCATAACGTGAAACCGATTGCTGCTATGAAAGAAATTTACGAATTAAACATTGGTCACGCAATTATAGCGCGCGCAGCCATTGATGGATTAGATAAAGCAGTACGTGACATGAAGCGACTAATGCTAGAAGCGAGAGCATAGCCATTGTAATAAATTATAAACATGCACCGCATAAAGTGCGGTGCATGTTAATGCAACTGAAAGGATTTATTTAAAATTGGACTTTAATGCCCATTTTAAATTTGCGGCCAAGTACATCATAGTTACTTGGGAATGTATTACCTGAGTTAGAGCTGGTATCGCCAGCTTCACCACCAACGACAGGTGGTTCTTTTTCAAAAATATTATCTATACCGAAATTAACTACAATGTTTTCTGTTGCGTAATAACTAGCAAATAAATCAAAGTAGTCGTAGCTGTCAATGCTTCTAAAATCTTCAAAAACATTCGGGGCTTCAATCGGCTCTACTTCAACGCCATCTATATGACGCCATTGTAATGACATTGTTAAATCTTCCCATACCCAGCTAGTACGTTGCACCCAACGAAGCTCTGATACAGGGTCACAACTGGTACTGAAGTAACCTTTACAATCGATTATTCTAGCTGTGTCTGAGCTTTGTGACTCCTGTGTTAGATATTTATTGATATTACCTGAAAATTGCAATTCGCCCATTTCGTCCATTAGTACAGCAAAGTTAAAACCAAGTTCGATACCTTCAGCACGTTGGCTTTTCAAGTTAGTGGTGAACTGTTCTATACCAGCTCCAGCAATTGTTAAATCACCACCAATTCTATTTATTTTTGCACACTCATTGGTATCGCCAAGTACATAACAAGCATCAAGAATTTCTTGAGCAGAAAAGTTGCCAATAATATTACTAATATCAATATCATAGTAATCTAATGTGATTGTAAAGTTTTCAAGCGCATCAAACTCAGGCGTCCACACAATACCTGCTGTAAATGTGTCTGCTTCTTCGGCCCCCGGAGGATTCAGAGGATCACTACCGCTAATAACTTGTACTTGCCCTGAAATAACATTTTGCACATTACCAACTTGCGCTTCAGTCATTCCAGTTGATATACAAAGCTGTTTTAATGTTTCATCAATATTACCTGCATTAGCTACTGAACACGGGTCACTTTGAGCATTATCTAATCCTGTGACTACAGGGGATGCAATCTCACCAACATTAGGTGCACGAGTAGCTTGTTGTTGCATGACGCGGACTAAAATATCGCTGACTGGACGCCAATTAAAGCCTAACTTCCAGGTTTCATTGCTACCAACTGTATCATAATCAGCCCAACGAAAACCAAACTCAACATCAAGCGTTTCAGCACCTGGTAACCCATCTAATACCGGCAAGTAGCCTTCCATAAATAACTCATCAACGGAGAAACCGCCAGAGATTGGAAGTTGATTACCGCCAGCACCACCTTGGCAGCTTGCTGGAGCAAGCTTTAAACATTCGTCAGGCTCAAATAAGCCTTTTTCTTTACGCTTTTCATAGCCAAAACTCATTGCCAGTGGTGCGCCAGCGCCCGGAATTTCAATAAAGTCGAATGAGCCATTTACACTAGCAGTGAAAACTTCTTGGCTGTATTTTTGTTGTTGCAATGCAATTGCTTGTGCATAACCTGCCATTTCTTCGGTGATTGAACCAAAACCACCAAATAAGTTGATAGGAACACAACTAGAATCACCATTTTTACAAGTAACGCCATCTGTAGTATCAAGCGCGTTTTGAATGTTAGTTAAGTTGGTGTAACCACCACGAACAGTTGTTCGGTTAGATTCACCATATTGATAGCTTGCATCATATTGCCAATCATCTAAAAAGTAACCTGTAACCCCAGTCACCATTTGAAATTGAGTGCTGTCAAATCGTTCTGTTCGAGCGCCAAGCTCTAATGTACGTCTTCTAAGTTGAACTGACAGGTAGTCAGCTTCATCAACAATACCATTGCCATTTATGTCTTGCCAATTAGATGTATCTAAACTTCCTTCACCTAAAGCAGCCGTAGCGCCATCGATCATAAATTGCCTTGCTTGATCGCCTATTAATGGATTGGCTAATGGTAAATTGAACACAGATCCAAAAGTACCAGAAGGAGCTACTTGGGTATCAACACTGGTATTAGTAAAGTTCACAGATGAATAAACTTGGTGATCATCTGTCAGGTAGTAATTACCAATAGCTGTTGCTGAATAGCGTTCAGATGGTGTTTGATAGAAGTTGTATGGGTTGAAGTTGAATACACTACACTCAGTAGCGGCTAATGTGCCATCATTTCTGAATTGGCCACTACCATTACCGCCAGCACCAACAATTGTAAATCGAGTAGGAAAAGCGGTGGTAGATCCACCACTTTCGACGGAGTTTGGACCACTACATGCATCAGGAGCTGGGATTGGCGGCTCGCCATTTAAGAATTGTTCATAGTTAGCACCCGTTTTAGTTTCAATTCCTAGCAGGCCTAATGGTCTATCACCTAATAAAATTTGATCTCGTTGTGTCCAACCTAGCGATAACACTACATTACCTTTGTCATCTTCAAGATTAGAACCCAGAGTAATACTGAAGCTGTCTTTATCACCGTCACCATCGCCAGTTTCTGAATGTTTGGCGTCAAAAACCACCCCTTGGAAATCATCTTTTAGCACTATGTTGACAGCGCCCGCTATTGCATCAGAACCATAAACGGCAGATGCTCCACCGGTAACAATATCAATTCGTTCAATTAATGCACTGGGGATGGTTGAACTATCTACGGCACCATTATAGTTATATGGGATCATACGACGGCCATTCATTAATACTAATGAGCGTTGAGCACCAAGACCGCGTAAGTTTATTGTAGCTGCACCGCCAGAACCATTATTAACGTTACTACCATCACCAGGTACTGTTGCTGGTAAGTTTCTTAATATTTGTTCAACTTCAGGTTCTTGTTGAAAACCAAGTTCTTTTTCTCCAATGGAAATGATAGGACTAGCGGAAACAGCTCCTGGTTGGCGAATACGGCTACCTGTAACAGAAATAACTTCGACGTCTTTGTCGACTTCAGTTTCTTGTGCTGTGGAAAGTGGTGAATAGATGAGTGCGGTTGAGACAACCCCTGCACTAAGTGCATATTTCACTGCAGATGAAATTCTACTTTTTAACATTGTAATCTCCCAAATATTTATAATAATTAGGCTAAATACAACAGGAAGCACATTGCAGATGCTTCCTCTTAGCTTTTTAAAGATAGTCATTAAGTTGGGACATACAAATAATTTAAAGCGTCAAAATATAAAATTTTGAAAAGTTTGAAATGTAAAACGAATGAAATACGGCAGGGTAGATAAAAAGATTGTTTTTAAACAGTAGCTTAAATAAAAAAGCGGCTTCGGAAGCCGCTTTTTAATCTTGAATATATTTATTAACAGTTAGTCTCTTTAGCGTTAACGCCTTCTTTTACTTCTTCACAGGCGTCTTCTACTTTGTTTTGTACGTCGGTAACAGCTTCATCGATGCGCTCACCGGCCTCTTCTGCATGATTGTCTTCACAACCCATGATAAAAAAACTAGCGAATAAAGCGATCACAGCGGTTTTAATAGTTGTCGATTTCATAATGTAATTCCTTGTAAAAATAATAAATGTGTTGTTATTTAAAATAAATTGTTATCACTTAGGGACATTGCCGCGCAATGCACCTGAAACGAGTGAAATAACTAACAATACAATAAAGATAAAAAAGATAATCTTAGCAATTCCTGCTGCGGCACCTGCGATACCACCAAAACCTAACACTGCAGCAATAAGTGCAATAACTAGAAATGTAATTGTCCAGCGTAACATTGTCGTCTCCTTGGTTTGTAAATTTGTTCGGAGTAAATAATGCTAGTTACATGCCATGTATTTAAATCCTTTATTATCAATATCATAGGGGTTTATTTCATTTCTCTTCATAAATTAGGTGGGAATTATTTACAGCTTTATCTGTAACTTATACTCGACGCTCTAAAAATCAATATTTAAGTCGTTTTTTGGTAAGACCAATTTCATTTTTGAGCCATTTTGTATTTAATCAAGCGGTTGTTCAGTCGTTCAGTCGGTAGGTTTTCCAGCTGCGGATAAGCTTTTACTTATAAGTTATAGCTATATTCAGTATTTTTATCATCTATATCCTATGAAATTATAGCAAAATGTAGAGTGTTAACTTTGCTGAGCATATGTTAGCTTTGTATTAATTGGTTTTACCAATTTACAAAGTGTTGGACTTGGTCTTTTTCTTTGTTATGATTGTTGCATAATTATTTAAATAAAGTGATTTTTTACCTAGCGGGGCTGGGTGGAAATAATCAGGGGGGAGCAGGATGGATATAGGTCAGTTACTTGCTACAGCAGCAAACTTAATGATCACCGGGATGGTGGGCGTTTTCGTTTTTCTTTCGTTGTTGATTTCAGCAATTACCATTATGTCTAAATTAGCGAGTCGTTTTGAACAGCCGGTTGCAACAACGCCAACGCGTACACCGTCAATCAAAGCATCAGGTGTATCAAGTGAACACATCGCTGCGATAAGTGCAGCCATAGCTCAATACAAAAATAAACAAAAACTATAAGGAGTTACTTGTGGCTAAATTAAAATTAACAGAATTAGTACTTAGGGACGCGCATCAATCATTATTAGCAACGCGTATGCGTTTGGATGACATGCTACCGATTGCACAAAAATTAGATGATGCAGGTTATTGGTCGATCGAATCATGGGGTGGGGCTACTTTTGATTCATGCATTCGTTATTTGGGTGAAGATCCTTGGGAGCGTATTCGTGCTCTTAAAAAAGCTATGCCAAATACTAAACAGCAAATGTTATTACGTGGTCAAAACCTTTTAGGCTATCGTCATTATGCCGATGATGTTGTTGAAAAATTTGTAGAGCGAGCGCACAAAAATGGTGTTGATGTGTTTCGTATTTTTGATGCGATGAACGATGTTCGTAATCTTGAAACGGCTATTAAAGCTGCAATTAAAGTTGGCGCACATGCACAAGGTACAATTTCGTACACAGTAAGCCCGGTTCATACACTTGATATGTGGTTAACGCTTGCCAAGCAGCTTGAAGAGTTAGGCTGTCATTCAATTTGTATTAAAGACATGGCCGGTTTGCTTAAACCATACGATGCAGAAGAGTTAATCAAAGCGTTAAAAGAAACAGTCTCTATCCCAATTGCAATGCAGTGTCATGCCACAACAGGTTTAAGTACTGCTACTTACCAAAAAGCGATTGATGCTGGTATTGATATGCTTGATACCGCAATTTCATCAATGAGTATGACTTACGGGCACAGCGCAACTGAAACGATTGTATCGATTGTTGAAGGTACTGAACGTGATACTGAGCTGGATTTAAATCAACTCGAAGAGATTGCTGCTTATTTCCGTGATGTTCGTAAAAAATATGCCGCGTTTGAAGGCAGCTTAAAAGGTGTTGATGGCCGTATTTTATTAGCGCAAGTGCCTGGTGGCATGTTAACTAATATGGAAAACCAGCTTAAAGAGCAAGGTGCTGCGGATAAATTGAATGAAGTATTACTTGAGATCCCACGTGTACGTGAAGACTTAGGTTATTTACCGTTAGTTACACCAACATCACAAATTGTTGGTACACAAGCAGTATTAAACGTATTGACGGGCGAGCGTTATAAAACTATCACCAAAGAAACTGCCGGAGTGCTAAAAGGTGAGTATGGCGTAACTCCTGCGCCGATGAATAAAGAGTTACAAGAGCGCGTACTTAATGGCGCAGAAGTCATTACTTGCCGCCCAGCTGATTTATTGCAACCAGAACTAGAAATACTCCAAGCTGAGCTATTAAAAGAAGCACAAGAGCAAGGTTTAAGCTTAGCGGATGTGCAGATTGATGACGTGTTAACGTATGCATTATTCCCACAAATTGGGTTGAAATTCATTAAGAATCGTAATAACCCAGATGCATTCGAAGCTGTGCCAAGTGCTGAATCTGCTAATAAAGAACAACCAGTTAGCAATAAAAAAAGTAACAGCAACACAGTAAAAGCAGAGCAGTACAGCGTAAAAGTAGATGGTAAAGTTTATGATGTAGTGGTTGCACAAGGCGGTGAGCTTAAAGAAGTAACACTTAAAGATAGTGAGCATATTCCACAATCGGCGTCAGTTGCTTCCGGCGAAACACTTAACGCTCCACTTGCTGGTAACATCTTTAAAATCAAGGTGAAAGCGGGTCAAACGGTAAATGAAGGCGATGTAGTGATCATCATGGAAGCGATGAAAATGGAAACTGAAATTCGTGCAACCCACACCGGTACTATTGCTGAAATTCTTGTTGCTGAAGGTGATTCAGTGGCAACGGGTGACGCTATGATAGCACTAGCTTAGGAGCTCAGAGGATGGAAGCATTATTAAACCTCTGGCAAGCAACAGGTATTGCTAATTTTACATTTCCTGCGCTTATTATGATCGCAGTAGGGTGTTTATTGTTGTATCTGGCAATTGCGCGCAACTTTGAGCCGTTATTATTATTACCAATTGGCTTTGGGGCAATATTAACAAATATCCCCGTAGCGGGCTTATCAGACCCCGGTGGTTTGCTGTATTACGTTTATCATATTGGGATTGATACCGGTGTATTCCCATTATTAATATTTATGGGTGTTGGTGCACTCACTGATTTTAGTGCCTTGATAGCTAATCCTCGTATGTTATTGCTAGGTGCTGCAGCTCAGTTTGGTATTTTTGCAACCTTGTTTGGCGCAATTTTACTAAACTATGTACCAGGTTTTGAGTTTTCTTTACAAGATGCGTCAGCAATTGCGATTATAGGTGGTGCAGATGGCCCGACGGCAATCTTCTTAGCCTCAAAACTTGCTCCTGATTTATTGGGTGCTATCGCCGTAGCTGCATACTCATATATGGCGTTGGTGCCAATTATTCAGCCGCCAATTATGCGGGCTTTAACCACACCAGAAGAACGTAAAATTCAAATGCCACAGTTACGCACCGTATCAAAAAAGGAAAAAATTATTTTTCCGTTAATGGTATTGAGTTTAACGATTTTGTTTTTACCTGCAGCAACGCCACTGGTAGGCATGTTCTGTTTAGGAAACTTGATGCGAGAGTCTGGTGTGGTTGACCGTTTAAGTAATAGTGCACAAAACGAGATCATAAATATCACCACTATTTTCCTTGGTTTAGCTGTAGGCTCTAAGCTTGCTGCAGATAAGTTTTTAACCGTAGAAACAATTGGTATTTTGGTACTCGGCGCCTTGGCTTTTGCAATTGGTACAGCTTCAGGTGTATTTATGGCAAAAGGTATGAACAAGTTCTCTAAATCACCAATCAATCCACTCATCGGCGCGGCTGGTGTATCAGCTGTGCCAATGGCTGCACGCGTAGTTAATAAAGTGGGTCTGGAGAATAATCCGCATAATTTCTTATTAATGCATGCAATGGGACCAAATGTTGCGGGAGTACTGGGTAGTGCTGTGGCTGCAGGTATCTTGTTAGCTCTGGTAGGTTAAACAAATCTTAAACCATACCCAGCGAGCTGAGTATGGTGAGGTAACTTTTACTTCCAACCGACTGGCGCAGTATTTACTGCGCTTTTTTTTTGCGCTTAGGGTCTGTTGACCTTTCAGGGTTAAAATTTGTTCAAACTAGGGGCGATTTAATCACGGCGCGAGATTTGTAACCTAGTGGGCTAAGTAAAAATCGAGCAACAAAGAGTTAATCGCCCCTAGGCAGAACCCTTCGGGCAGCGCGTGTTTGGCATTTATGCCGAGTTATCTCCTATTTATGGGGAATAACCACACTACATAGGCTCTGCCTTGCCTAAAAACCAAACGCGCAGCTGCAAATTTAACCTCGAAAGATAAACAGACCCTAGGTATACTCGATAGATATTTTATTAAATAGGAATGGTATGAATATCTTCGTGATTTTAATTTCACTGTTTGTTGCATTAATCATTCTTGTGCCACTACTTGAAAAGTATCAGTCTAAAATGGGCCTAGATGGTGCGACTAAATACGCCAAATACATTTGGCCATTAGTGATGATTTCATTGGTTGTGCAATTGATTTATGTGTTGGTGAGGTAGAGCGTAGCTGCCAGTTTTAAGGTCTAGGAGCGGTAAGCTTTAAGTTGTAAGTGATAAGCTCGTGTTTAAATGGACTGTGTAGGTTGGGTTGAGCACCGCGAAACACAACGAAAAAATTGTAACGGTAGATATCAATCTTTGAATATTTATCTATGCTCGTTACTCTGCGATCCCACAACAGTCACGCAGCTTTGGGTTTCCCGTGAAGGCCACATGGTCTGAACGATGTTTAAACGCTTTGTATGGATAATAAACCCATCTTGTTAAGTTATTAGTGCCCCATTGGATCAAAGTAAGCCTCCCAGGTTAGAGCACAAGCTTGTTTTGATTTTGCTTTTTTCATGTAGAACATTGCATTTTCGTCAGTTGAACAATTCATAAGCGCTACACCTAAATTGTAAAATGCATGTTTGTTATTACTGCCTTGATCTATTGCTTTTTTAAAATATTCAGCCGCTTCTTGATGTTTGCCCATATCACATAGAACAGTTCCATAGTTTATGAGAGTTAGCTCATCATCAGTATGGTTATGTAAGACTTGCTCAAGAATGCTTTTTGCCTCATCAAAGTTTTGATGCCACTTGGAGTTATCTTTCCAAGTTTCATCTATTAATGATTTGGCTTTTTTGTTTATATCTTCAATGCTCATTCTGAAACGTAACAATCTATTTGTCCCATTTTGGTGGTTTTTTAGCACACCAAAACGGCGGTCACTAATGTTATCGGAGAAAATTGCGATATTAATAATCGCATGGCTAAATTTCAATCAATAAAATATTCAATTTTCGCTCATAGCCGTTTATCAGGTGACGTTTGCTTAACTTTCAAAACTATAAAAGTAGATATGAGGCAGCACATGCAAGTTCTATTGCAACATTAATTTGCGAATACAACCGGAGCGCATCACATCAAACAGTTCAACAAAAAGCCGTTGCTATTTACATAACAACGGCTTATATTTTTCGCTGACCGCTTTACTTAAGCGCTAACTGTAGCTCTCGGTTGCGCTCTAGCTGCGCTAAGAAGTTATCTGCGATTGGTTTAAACTTAGCAAGCTCGTCGCGAGGCAGTGGCTCTGACTTCGGTAACTTAACCGTTTTAGGGTTACGGTGAACGCCGTTAACTAAAAACTCGTAGTGTAAGTGTGCGCCTGTTACACGACCTGTGGAGCCGACAGTACCAATTTGTTGACCTTGCTTAACTTTTTGACCAGTTTTAACTAGTTTCTTGTTAAGGTGTAGGTATTTAGTGACGTACTGTGTGCCGTGACTAATAAATATATAGTTACCATTATACTTACTGTATCCGGCTTTAATTACTTTACCATTACCAGAGGCAACTACTGGCGTTCCAGTACGAGCTGCGTAGTCAATCCCACGGTGTGCTCTTACTTGTCCTGTTACAGGGTGTAAGCGACGCGGATTAAAGCTTGAGCTTATATATTTAAAGTTAACCGGTGCACGTAAAAATGCTTTTTTCATACTACGCCCTTCAGGCGTGTAAAAAGTACCATCGCTGTGACGAATAGCCGCGTAACGTTGACCTTGGTTAATAAACTCAGCAGCTATAATTTTACCTGTGCCAATAAACTCGCCATCAACATAATGCGATTCATAGATTAAACCAAATTGATCGCCTTTACGGATATCATTGGCAAAATCCACATCCCAACCGAATATGTCAGCAAAGTTCATTATTTGCCGTTCACTTAAACCAGCAGCAATACCTGAGGTCCAAAAGCTGTTGGTAATTTCTCCGCCTGTTGATTTAGTTAATGTTTCAATTTCTTTACTATCAATAGACGTATCGTAGTTACCTTCTTCATTTAATGTAACGAATAGGGTATCTGTTTTTGAAATCACATAACGTAACTGTGCCAAAGAACCATCTTCGGCGGTAGCAAAGCTTAATGTTTCACCAGGGTGAATTTTACTAAGTTTACGTGTTTCTGCATTGGTATTAAGCAGTTTATGAACGGTTTGCGCTGAAAAGCCGGCGCGTTTGAAAATAAGTGCTAAATTGTCACCGTTCTTTACTTCAAAATCGACTAGATTGTATTCTGGGAATTTTGCTGCATCTTCTTGCGAATTTAATTCAGTTAATTTTTCGTTATCATCAACTTTAATTTGTAATTCGTAGCGCTTGCCAATTTCTAGCGCATCAGCGCTATTGTCTTTAGAGGCGGTGGCTTTTTCTGAAGGAATGAGTGTTAAAGCAGCAATAGCAGAAACCAAGCCTAGAATAAGCAATTTGTGTTTTTTTGGGAGAGTGTGCACAACGCGAACCATAACGTGCCTTTTCCTGCTGTCAAGATAATTAATCACTAATATTGCAGGATATACTTAATAAAGCGTTAATACCAGTGTTTTGTAGATTTAAACTGGCGCGGATTTACGCTAGAATCACCAGATTGACTGAATTTTTTGGAGTAATACATAGTGGACTTACAAACCGCTCTAGCAGAGATAAAACGCGGTGCTGAAGAAATATTAATTGAAGACGAGTTAGTCGAAAAGCTAAAGTCTGGTAAAAAGCTAAAGATCAAAGCTGGTTTTGATCCAACTGCACCTGACTTACACTTAGGTCACACTGTGCTAATTAATAAAATGAAAACCTTCCAAGACTTAGGTCATGAAGTGATTTTCTTAATTGGTGATTTCACCGGTATGATTGGTGACCCAACGGGTAAAAATGTAACTCGTAAGCCACTAACCCGTGAAGATGTATTGGCAAATGCTGAAACATATAAAGAACAAGTATTTAAAATTCTGGATCCGGCTAAAACCACGGTTGCTTTTAATTCAACTTGGATGGAGAATTTAGGCGCTGCAGGGATGATCAAGCTAGCAGCACGTCAAACTGTTGCTCGTATGCTAGAACGTGATGATTTTAAAAAGCGTTATGCTGGCGGACAATCAATTGCGATTCATGAGTTTTTGTATCCATTAGTGCAAGGTTGGGATTCAGTTGCGCTTGAAGCTGATGTTGAGCTCGGTGGTACTGATCAACGCTTTAATCTATTAATGGGTCGAGAGCTACAAAAAGACGAAGGCCAAAAGCCACAAACCGTATTAATGATGCCTTTACTTGAGGGCACCGACGGTGTGCAAAAAATGTCTAAGTCATTAGGTAACTACATTGGTATTACTGATGCTCCTAACGATATGTTTGGTAAGATCATGTCTATTAGTGATGAGCTGATGTGGCGTTATTATGATTTGCTAAGTAGCTTATCAATTGACGAAATTGCTGCGCTTAAAGAAAAGGTTGCACAAGGTACTAATCCGCGTGATATTAAAATCGATTTAGCAAAAGAAATGATTGCTCGTTTTCACAGCGATGCAGCAGCTGTTGGTGCGCATGAAGATTTTATTAAACGTTTTCAAAAAAATGCGTTACCGGATGATATCCCAGATATGACAGTAACGATTGATGAAGATACCGTATTTATTACTAATTTGCTTAAAGAAGCAGGCTTAGTTGCGAGTACGTCAGAAGCTATGCGAATGATCAAACAAGGCGCAGTTAAAATCAATGGCGAAGAAAAGGTCACTGATACTAAGCTTGAAATTGCAAAAGGCAGCACAGCTATTTATCAAGTTGGCAAACGTAAGTTTGCAAATATTACCTGTGCTTAATAGGTAAAGAATGAAAATTCAGTTTTAAAAACCAGCTTCGGCTGGTTTTTTACTCTTTGTGATCTACAACATTGTTTTAATGATTTCGATGCCAAATATAACCAGTAACCAAAAGCCGCGCGCTTGATTTAGCCGATTGATCAATACCGCAATATCATCAGCCTGTGGTAAACGCTCAGTACCAATACGCATTTTATCAAATCGAGTATCTTGGTATATGGCAGGGCCACCGAGTTGCACACCAACAGAGGCCGAACAACAACTTAATAACCAGCCACTATTTGTTTGATAAAAATGCCGTCCATAATGCTTAATATAATGAACGCTCAATTTACTGGCTTTACTTGCTGCAACAGTCAGCGCCAATATCCGCGTAGGTAACCACTCAAGAATATATAATAGCCAACTGAGTGATTTTAAAAATGGGCTATTAGGCAAAATATCTTTGCGCCAAGCTTGGTGGATCAAAGTCAGTAGGCGATAAGCCAGTGCAGCCATAGGGCCAAATAGTAGATAAAAGAAAATAACGCTAAAGTAATGACGAGCCACTCTTAAGATCAGCGTTTCCATAATGGCTTTGCAAAGACCAGGGCCTGATAATTTATCAACCTGGCGAGCAAGTAGTGGTTTTAATAACTCTCGGGCTGTAGACTTTTGATTTTGTTTAACGAGTCGTGCAATACGCAGCGCTTTACTTTCTACACTTCGCCACTCTAGGCTGAGGTATAAAATTAACCCAGCTAATAGTTCAGGGTAATATGCAAATTCAAGCAGTAAGATTACCAAGGTCATGATCACTAAAATGACTAAGGTGAAACATAACGAAGATGACAAATATTGGTAACTTGCAGGTTCACTCTTTCGAAAAACGCGTTTCCCAAGTGCTCTAAATACCGCAATTAAAAATGTATTTGGGTGATACCAGCTTACCAAAGGTAAAAAGCGCTCAGCAATGAGCGCTAATATAAATACAATAAAGTCCAAATGTTGCTGAACTAAATTGAGTAACACCTTATAGCGTTACCGTAGTCAGCTTTTCTAGTAATGCGATCACCATTTTTGATGAGTTTATTGAAGCGGTTTCTAGGTATTCTTCAAATGACTGTGGTGACTCTTTACCTGCAATATCAGACATTGAACGGATCACTACAAACGGTGTAGCTAAAGAAAAGCATACTTGTGCAATGGCAGCGCCTTCCATTTCTACAGCTAACATAGTAGGGAAGTCCGCACGGGCTTTATCAATACGCACCGGATCACACATAAATGAATCGCCAGTACAGATTAAGCCGATCAGGGTCTTCACGTCACTGATGCTTTCAACACTTTGTTGTGCAGCCTCGATTAATTTAGGGTGAGCGGCAAAACCAGCAGGCATCTGTGGTACTTGGCCAATTTCATAACCAAAAGCGGTTACATCAACATCATGATGACGTACCTCAGATGAAATTACCACGTCGCCAACACTCAGAGATGGATCAAAACCACCGGCAGAGCCTGTGTTGATCACACAGTCTGGTTGAAAATTATCAATCAATAACGTTGTTGCAATACTAGATGCGACTTTACCAATACCTGATTGCACTAAAGTCACAGTGTTACCAGCTAATTCACCTGTATAAAAAGTGAAACCTGCTTTAGTTAGAATTTGTGGATTTTGCATTGCTTCACGCAAAATTTTAACTTCTGGCTCCATCGCGCCAATAATACCGACATTCATAATTTTAAATTCCTCTAATTAGATGTTTAGATTATACGTGAAGTTAGCGATAAAAAACAAAAATGCGAGCTTAAAAGCTCGCATTTTATCGTTTAAGAAAACTTATATTTCAGCTAAAGCTGTGGAATGGGCTTTAGCTTGCGAAGGAGATAGTACCGCCGGCTTAGTAACACGGTTGCGTGTCGGGCGACTACTTTGTGCTGTCGGCTTGCCAAGCTTAAACATAATTGCTTCGCGTACTTCTGATGGCCGATAGCCAGATTTAACTTTCATACGGATATGTGGAATGCCAGCAGCTTCAAGTGCACCATTAACAAACCAGTCTCGTTGGGCTTTATGACCATCTTTATTGGCGTTGTTTACTAAGTCAACCGCTGCCACAATCGTCATCTTTTCTTTATCAATCAGCACATAATCCAGTTGTTTGTTTTTTGCTTTAGCGATTGCAGCACGTTTAGCTTTAGCAGATAAACCTTTTTTACAATCAATGATATCGATTAATTTTACACGGCTAACAATTTTATATTGATCGCCTACAGCACGTTCTAAAAGGTTTAAAAATGAGCTTTCAACTTGCGTAAATACACTGGTTTTACGCGTGAATGGGTAAGGGTTTCCGCCATCATCGGTAAACTTTGACGCAACAACAGATGCCCCTACGACTAATACTAAAATTGATAATAAAGCGAATTCCATACGGTAACTCCACAACAACAAATTGACACTATAAATTACTTAGCAATTTACGTGCCCAGTTGTAATGAAGTTACACTTTATAACAGCTAAGTTATGGCTGGTATCCGCCAGCAATTCCTTTTACTGCAATCGCAACAGCATCATGGGCATGCAGAGATTCATAATGGTTTATTTGTAACCAGTAATCGGCGTATTGTGCATCTTCTAACACGGCTTTGATTTTACGCGCAGCATCTTCACAAAACATCAGATTTTGACCATTTAAACGGGCGAATTCTTGCTCATCTTCACGCTTAACTGCCGCTTGTACAGGGGTTTTAAGCTCATCTTCAAGAGTATTGATCAAGCTCAAAATATCAAACTCACGGATGCTGCTATCTAGTTTGACTTTTACATTGGCAATAGAGCGTTGAGAATGCGGTGTGGCGATTATGCCATCGGTACTGCCAAGCCAGTTGACCACTTCTTCATGGCTAAGAGTATGCTGCTGAAACTTTTCAACAAAGGCTTGTTGAATAAGTTGGCGAGCTAATGCCGCTGAGCATGGGCAAGTTGATGAGTAAGTTACATCAAGGTTTAATTCAAAACTAAGTACACCGCGGTCAATTTTTGCCACTATGGTCAACGGGTAGCTTTTCCAACCCGCTTTGCCGCTAAGGAGTGATTTTCTGCGCAGCGGTAGTTCAAACTTAAATTCAATTTTAGCTTGGTCGCTTAATCCTGTGTGACTAGAGATAAAGCTATCGAGCGCTTGTGCAATAGTTTGCGGGTTAACGTGTTGCTCAGTTGACAGGGTATCGAGCGCTAAAAATAACCGCGACATATGAATACCTTTTGCGTCTTCTTTGTGAAGATTAACAAAAGCACGAGCTTTAGCGTTGACATTAATAGGCGCAAGATCACGAGATTCAAATAAAAAAGGCAGTTCAATATCAGCCATACCAACCCAGTCTAATTTACCTGTTTGTAAGGCGGGAGCCGTATCTGCTATATCGGGCATGTTGCTTTGCATGAAAAATCTCGTTATTGGCAATTGTAAAGCGCGATATTTTACACGAAATAAATAAAAAATACGTGGTAGATGAAAATTTTCTGTTTTCGTCGCGGAACATGAAAATAGTTAATGCAAAAATGCTAACATATTAGCACTAGTGGTTTTTTTGTAGCTGTGTAGTCAGCTGATTTTTTATATACTTATATGTATAGTTAAGAGACAGATTTATATATGATCGATTCCTCTTTGAGTCCATGGGCTCGAACACTTTCCAGTTTAATTACTCGATTCGGTGAATTCAAAACCGCAACTATCTGTTATGCATTACTATTAGTCTTGGCATTAATATTGTCGTGTATGTTTTATTATGTTGCAGTGGGCGAGGTGATGCTCGTTGATGTGCTTGCCGTAATGTTTTTTACTGCAGTAGTGTCGCCCATTATTATCAGTGTGTTGATCAATTCAATTCGCCAGTTAGATGCTTCCTATGCGTATTTAGATAGTGCCACCAAGCAAGAAAAATTATTAAATCAAACTTTAAAAGATAATATCAATCGCTTAAATGTAGAGATAGATGAACGTAAAATGGCATTTCATGCCAAACACCGTGCAATCGAAGAACTCAGACGAGAAATCGTCGAGCGTAAAAAAACCCAGCAAGAGCTTGCTCAACAAGGCATGTTACTGCGCTCTATTGTTGATTCATCGCCTGATTTATTTTATTACCGTGATAACAATGGTGTTTTTGCCGGTTGTAATAAAATGTTTGAAGAGGTGATGGGTAAATCAAGTGACGAGTTAATAGGTAAAACTGCAGAGGAAATTTATCCAACGCAATTCTTACCGGAAGTATTACTAACTGATAACAAAGTCGAAAAAACTCACGCCGCATTAACGCTTGATGTTGAATACCCTGTAGGCAATGAAAACCGTTGGTTTGAAATGCGCAAGCTCCCATTTATTAATGATGACGGTGACTACATTGGTTTATTAGCGTTTGGCCGCGACATCACCAGCCGTAAAGAAGCTGCTCAAGCACTTGAAACCGCTTATAAAGACAAGGGGAAATTTATTGCCACCCTAAGTCATGAATTACGAACTCCGCTCAATGGTATTGTGGGTTTAACCCGGATGTTGCTAGACACCGACTTGGATAAGCAGCAACGTAGTTGGTGTAATACAGTATTTTCTAGTGCTGAAACATTAGGAAATATTTTTAATGATATTATAGATTTAGATAAAATAGACCGCGAGCAACTCGATATTGTTACCGACTCAATAAATGTTTCCGACTTTATTAATGATGTGGTTAACTTTGCTGGATTAATTGCTGAACAAAAAGGCCTAGAGTTTGAAATTAAGCGCAAAGGTATGTTGGATATTTATGCGCAACTAGATCCGACCCGATTACGCCAAGTGGTGTGGAATTTAATAAATAATGCGGTTAAATTTACCCAACAAGGTAAAGTTCAATTAGCGTGTGTTCGGGAAAACCGTGCGGATGGCGCGTGGTTAGTCATGAAAGTAACAGATACCGGGCAAGGTATTCCACAAGAGCAATTACATCGTATTTTTGATATGTATTATAAAGCGCCAGATTTAAATGGTACTAATGCGATAGGATCAGGTATCGGTTTAGCTGTCACTAAGGCATTGGTTACTGCAATGAAAGGACAGTTACATGTGAGCAGTACCGAAGGGGAGGGCAGTTGCTTTGTGGTTGAAATACCGCTGGCCCTTTGTATTGCTCCGGCTGAACAAAGTTATGTTGGCCGTAGTTTGAATATCTTGCTAGTTGAAGATGTGCCGCTTAATGCTGAAATCGCCACTAACTTACTTGAGCAACGCGGCCATGAAGTTATCTGGGCTGAAACCGGTGAAGATGCATTGTCGTTTGTTGAAACTGAGGATGATCTGGATTTAGTACTGCTAGATATGCAACTGCCAGATATTAATGGCGATGAAGTAGCAAGGCAGATCCGTGCCGATAGCCATTTTGATAAGTTACCTATTGTAGCCCTTACGGCTAATGTGCGTAGCGCCGAAGAAGAGTTACAAGGTATCTCAATTCAAGGCGCATTAGCCAAGCCCATCAATACCACGAAGCTTGATAAAATGTTGGCTGAACTATTTGATATTAAACATCTACAACAGTCTGATGAAACACGCCTGACGGTTAGCAAAGAAGCCAGTGAAAATATCAATGTAGAGTTACTTGATGTTGAAACCATAGAAGATTTTGTTAATTCGATGGGCATAGTAACATTTAAGCGCAGCAGCAGTTTATTTGAAAAGCTAAATCCACAGTATCAGCAAGAGTTAGCAACGTCATTAGCAGCTGGTGACCGTGAAGAGTATAAGTCCGTCGCACATAAGCTTAAAGGTGCTGCAGGTTCAGTTGGTTTAAATGATGTACAGTTACACGCTAAGATCATGGAACATGGTGCGATTGAAGAAAGTGATGAAGTATTAAATACTTGGCTAACAATATTGGCAGATAAAATAAATGAAGGGCAACATGCCCTTCATTTATTCTTACAGCAATTAGAACGTTAATGCTGTCATTACTTGGTAGAACGGATATTAACTATCGATTTTACCAATGAAACGATAACCTTCACCATGGATGGTGCTGATAAGCTCAGATGTGCTGTTATCACTTTCAAAATGCTTTCTGATACGACGGATCGTTACATCAACAGTACGGTCATTTGCACGTAACTCACGACCAGTCATATGCTTGATTAGCTGCTCACGACTAAAAATACGGCCTGGAGAGTCAAGCATTAAACGTAGTGCTCTGTATTCACCTTTAGGTAAACGTTTGGCATCACCATTTGGTGATGTTAAACAGCGGCTATTTTCGTCAAGTTCCCAGCCATTGAAAGTGATCACACCATTTGTTTCAAGGCTTGATTCTTCACCGCCAAGGGCAGTACGTGAAAGCAAGTTACGAGCACGAATAGTTAATTCACGAGGATTGAACGGCTTAGTAATATAGTCGTCCGCGCCAATTTCTAGGCCTAAAATACGGTCTACATCATTATCACGACCGGTTAGGAAAATAAGTCCAACGTTACGCTTTTGACGTAATTCACGCGCTAATATTAGCCCGTTTTTGCCTGGCAGGTTGATGTCCATAACTACAAGGTTCACATCATCATTATTTGTAAGCTTGTCATGCATGTCATCGCCATCAATGGCTTCAATAACTTTGTAACCTTCAGCTTCAAATAAACTAACGAGGTTTAGTCGAGTTACGTCTTCATCCTCTACAATCAGAATGACTGGCGTTTGCATTATTAATTAACCTTTTTCGGAATATTTTATTTACAATTAATTCGGTATTGTATTATAAAACCGAATACTAGTGATTATAGGAGTATATCCAATTGTTAACAAGTAAAATCAATTCGGATGAAATTTAGAAACAGCTAATAACCGAGATTGCACTTTAAAACTGCTGCGCAACAACTGCTGTTTATTGATATACAGTCGGATTTTATTCCCTTCTTGGACCAAAGAGACAACGCCCCCTTTTTCTAAAAAATTGATACTCTCACCAACTGTTAAGGTATTTAATGAAATGGTATCGATCCAAAGTGGAATTATATCATCTTCCATTGTTTCATCAATGTATGTGATATCACAAAAGCGAGAAAGTTCAGAAATTTGCTGTTTTTTATCAATTAACACTGTTTCAATCGGTATATCGTTAATTTTAAGATTCGAATTATCCTTTAATAACTCACCAATTCCATGTTCAACGTCATAAAAACAAAAAGTCACAGCCTGTTTATTGTTAACTTTGGGGAACTCGACGAATTTTGCAATCTGAAATAGAAATGCCGATTTGACTTGTTCAGGTGATTTAGCCTGTAAAAATGCTGGAAACAACAGCATCAGAGCCAGTAATAAACCCGTTAGTTTCATAATTTGCTTGCCTCAGTTAAGGGCAAGGTAATTATAAAGCGTGTGCCTTCTATATTTTGATCATCAAAATAAACATTGCCACCTAAGGCTTGTGTGACTAAGTTGTAAACTAGATGCATACCTAAACCACTGCCACCTTCGCCGCGTTTAGTGGTAACAAAGGGATCAAAAATGCGTTTTTTAACGCTTTTATCAACCCCGATACCATTATCATAATAGTTAATGCTCAGGCTACTTTCGTTGCGTTCCACTGTAATTTCGATTTCGTTATTTTGATTATCTTTAAAGCCGTGGATCACCGAGTTACTTAACAATTGCTGCAATATCTGCTGAAGCGGGCCTGCTTTACTTTCGATCATCAATTGTTCAGAACAATGAATAACGATTTTAGGAGCTTTGCTCTCTAATTCAGTACGCATTGAAAGCATCACGTTGGTGATAAGCTCATGCATATTGACCAGCGAATTAATCTCTCCATCTTGGTTCACCGCTACTTTTTTAAAGCTGGATACCAGTTCCGCAGCGCGATTTAAATTCCGATAGATAAGATCTAAGTTTTCTATACCATTGTCGATAAAACGTTTCAATTGACTTGAGGTTAAGGTTTTTTGCTCAAACCCTAGGCTTATTTCTGCCAGTTTATCGCGTAGCAGGGTAGAGCCAGTGATCCCTAAACCAATAGGTGTATTTACTTCATGTGCAACACCTGCAACCATTTGCCCTAAAGAGGCCATCTTTTCACTTTCAACAATCTGATTTTGGTATTGATGCATCCGTTCAAGGGTTGTTAGCAACTCTTGATTTGCTTCTCTGAGCGCGATTGTACGTTGGTTTACTTTTTCTTCTAAGCTTTGGTTTAATTGTTTAATTTCTTGCTTATCGTTTTTATGGCGCTCTATTTGATTTTGCGTGCGAGTCAGCATGATGTTTAAACTGTTCGAAAGCATGTTGATTTCGGTAATATTAGTTTTTGGGGCTCGGGCGTTGTAATTATGATTTTTCGAGACATCTTGCAGTAATCTGCTTAAGTGGTCTATAGGGTCGGCAATACGTTTTTGAATTCGTTTTGCTACAAAATAAACCAGTATTAAAACGAATAACGTTAAAAGAATATCAATAAGAATTTTTTGGTTGATATACTCGTTGAGGCGCTCTAGGCCGCCACGAATATACACATAACCCTTAATATCACCTTCGTACGTGATTGGCTTGATTAGTTCTACGTAGTCTTCAGTGATCCTAGGCTGTTGGAGTTGTTCAATACTATCAACCCGAAGCGGCACTGGTGGCGTTTTTCGTGCATTAAAGCTGGTAAAAAATACCGCTTTATTTGAAATTTCGTCAATTGCGTAAATATGTATATTTTTAACGAGTGGAATTTTTTCGAAAGATTTAAGACGTTGTTCTTCGGTTTTTCTATCATCAAATAGTACGGTTACTTGGGCATTAAAGGCGATAATTTCTGCAAGGATATTGAGCTTATTGATGATTAACTGTTTTTGCTCTTTGACATCAAGGTAGGTCGAAATAGAAATAGATAACGATAAACACAAAGCAGTAACAAGCATGACTGCACTGATCAGGGCTTTGCGAATACTTGTTGGCGATGTTGATAAAGGCATTATTGTAATGAAGGCCCAGTTATATAATTTTTATTGAGTTGCTGTAAGTCTAGCAAAGACCTATCAAAGTGACTAAAAAATATAATAACTTTATTGAAAAGCTGCCATTTATATTATTTGGCAGCGTTTGTGAGGCAATAGTTGTAATTAACTGCTATACACTGAAAATTTATTGGTTTTGTGTACTACTTGATAACTACCGAACTGAGTTTCTAGAATTGGCGGGTATTTCAAGAAGCAGTTTGCAACAATAGTTAACTTGCCTTGCTTAGTTAAGTGCTGTTTAGCACCACTTAAAAACTGTTCAGCAACAGTATAATCAGTGGCAATACCGGTATGAAATGGTGGATTTGAAATAATAAGCTCAAATTTTCCAGTTACATTTGCTAATCCATCACTTAGTAAAGCGCTACCGTTTACACCGTTAAGTGCCAATGTTTGCGTGGTTGCATAAGCTGCAAGAGCACTAACATCCGTACAGGTAAAACTCAAAGCTGGATTTTTCAAACCTAAGAAGGTCGCAATAAGACCCGCGCCACAGCCAAAATCCAGCACATTGCCAGATTTAATTTCAGGTGCATTCTCTAACAGTATTTTAGTACCGCCATCAAGTTCACCGTGATTAAATACGCCAGGTACGCTAATGGCATTAAAACTAACGCCAGCCACATCAACATTAAATTGTTTGTGGTAACGAGTAATAACAAACTCAGCTAAGGTTTTTATCTCGGTGAATAAATACAAAGCACAATGGCGGGCACTGTCGATTTTATTGCTGTATTCACAGTGGCTACTAAATTGCTTTTCGATCGATTTCACACCACTTTTATTTTCACCAACCACCAGTAACTCAGCGTCTGGGTTGATAACCGCGCGAATATTGTCCAACGTCATCAATGCTTCAGGTTTTGCTTTTGGGTAGTAATAAATAACGAGGTCAAAGTGTTGACCGGCTATCTCATGGCTAACACAAACATCAATAGTGTTGATATTTTTAGCAAATTCGCCATTAGCATGGTTGTAGCTAAAAGCGCTGATCTTGCTGTTTGGATTTAACTGGCGCAGTTGTGACAAAAAGCCATCTTGCACAAAATTAACTACTAAAATAGAGTCCGCCGTTAGGTTTGCACTATTGCGTAGTAAAAGTGAACTTGGATTAGTTAATGCGCTCATATATGGCTTTGCCTTTAAAGTTGTTTTGATTAATTTAGCTAATACGCTCGAACATTAAATCCCAAACGCCATGACCTAAACGATGGCCGCGTTGCTCAAATTTCGTCAAGGGACGTAAATCAGGACGTGGCACATAATCGTTAGTCTCTGATTGGTTTTTAAAATGCTCCGCTGCTTGCATTACTTCAAGCATATGTTCTGCGTAGTTTTCCCAATCAGTTGCCATATGGAAGACACCGCCAATTTTTAATTTGCTACGCAAGCTCTCTACAAATGCAGGTTGTACAATACGACGCTTATGGTGACGTTTTTTATGCCATGGATCAGGGAAGAATAGTTGCACCGTTGTAATGCTGCCCTCAGCAATACAATCAGCAAATACTTCAACAGCGTCATGCTCAAAAATACGTAAGTTTGTAATGCCTGCTTCATCAGCATCCATTAAACATGCGCCAACACCAGGGCGGTGTACTTCAATACCAATAAAGTTAAGGTGTGGTGCGCTCTTGGCCATTTCGACCAATGATTTACCCATACCAAAACCAATTTCTAAAACAACGTCGTTGTCATTGCCAAATACTTGGGCTAGATCAAGCATGCCTTGTTGATGTTCAAGCCCCATGGTTGGCCAGCATTTTTCAATTGCCGCAGCTTGTCCTTTGGTTAAACGACCTTCGCGCTTAACAAAACTGCGAATGGTACGAATATATTTACCTTCTTGCATCGCTTGCTCAAGGTTATCGTTACTTGAATCACTCATATATTTTGGCCTGATGAAAACAACATGTCTTAAAATGGTGGCGTATTATCCCTGACCACGGCGTTGATCACAAGGCCTTATCTTTTGTGTATGTTTATAACTTGATATTTTAACTCACTGCAATAGACTGAGCGCCATTAAGGGTCGGGTTTTAAAAGTAGTTATTTTGAAGTTAAACAACAGTGAAGCAAGCTGGTTTTCTCAGCAAGTAGTCGATTGGTATGAATTACATGGGCGTAAAACTTTACCTTGGCAATTAAATAAAACACCTTACAAGGTGTGGATATCTGAGGTGATGTTGCAACAAACTCAGGTAATCACAGTTATTCCTTACTTTGAAAAGTTTATGCAAAGTTTTCCAGATATTATCGCTTTAGCAAATGCAGATGAAGATCACGTGCTGCATCACTGGACAGGATTGGGCTATTACGCTCGAGCTCGCAATTTACATAAAACCGCAAAGATAATCCGAGATCAATACAAAGGCGAGTTTCCAACAACGTTAGACGAGGTTGTTGCTTTGCCTGGAATTGGGCGCTCGACTGCAGGAGCTGTTTTATCGCTTTCTCTTGGCCAACATCATCCTATATTAGATGGTAATGTAAAACGTGTGCTTGCCAGATTTTTTATGATTGAAGGTTGGTACGGAGTTAAAAAAGTTGAAAACCAATTATGGCAACTATCAGAGCAGTTAACTCCAGCAAAACAAGTGACTGAGTTTAACCAAGCAATGATGGATTTAGGAGCAAGCCTCTGCTCACGTAGCAAGTTTGATTGCCAACCTTGCCCGTTGCGCTCGCGTTGTGCAGCGTATAAGACTGAGCAGGTAAAACAGTTCCCTCATTCAAAACCTAAAAAAGCAGTGCCAAAGAAAGTGTGTCATCAATTAATTATTCAATGTAATGATCAAGTATTGATGGAAAAAAGGCCTAACTCAGGAATATGGGGCGGCTTATTTAGTTTTTTTGAGTTTGAGCAAAAATCTCAGTTAGATACTTTTTTAGCACAGCAAGGGCTTGCCGTTACAACTGTGCCAATTGAGCCTTTTACGCATATATTTTCGCACTTTGAATTAACTATTAATCCGCATGTACTCACTTTGCATAAAGTGTCTGATGTGGTGAATGAGCGACAACTAGTTTGGTACCCATTGGACCAGTCCATAGAGGTTGGTTTAGCCGCTCCAACTAAAAAGCTAGTTAAACAAATTGCTACAATAGTTTACACTAACTGATATCGTTTCTAAGAGCACAAGAGAGCAATCATGGCACGCACTGTATTTTGTCAAAAGTTACAAAAAGAAGCCGAAGGGCTTGGTTTCCAACTTTACCCTGGTGAGTTGGGTGAAAGGATTTTTAATAATATTTCTAAAGAAGCATTTGCACAGTGGCAGCACAAGCAAACAATGCTGATCAATGAAAAGCATTTAAATATGATGGATCCAGAGCATCGTACTTTTTTAGAAGAGCAAATGGTTGGCTTTTTGTTTGAAGATAAAGATGTAGAAATCGAAGGCTACCGTCCGCCAGAAAAATGATTTTCACATGCGAATAAAAAGGGCAATAAGCCCTTTTTTAACGCTTGAATTAAATCAGATCATCTTGCTCTTGAGCATTACTAACTTGCTCTTTTAAAAACTGCGCAACACGGGAGTACTCAATCTCTAAATTGTCACGCAGTTCAATTAGTTGATCACTGGTTAAGTCTTGTTCCTTACAGTTATCTTCAAAGTCAGCTGCCAGTTCAGCTACTTTTTCTGCGCCAATTGTTTTCGATATAGATCTAAGTTGATGGCAAGCTGCAATTATTATTTCTTTATCACCGGTCATTACCCCCGTATTAATGTCTTTAGCTAACGTATGGCTTTGCTCTAAGTACATTTTAAAGAACCGTAACTGCTTTGCGTCATCATTGTTTATGTATTTAGCGAGCATTTCAAAGTTAATTGGTGCTGACGGCTTATTAGGAGAAGCTGTAATCGACTCTTGTTTGCTTTCACTCCAACTATTAAGTGTTGCCTCTAGTGTATTTAATTCCACAGGTTTAGTAATGAAATCGTTAATACCGGCATTTAAACAGCGTTCTTTTTCACCCTTTAAGGCATTTGCCGTTACTGCAATAACATAAGGCTGAGCGTTGATGTCTTCAAGTTGCGCGGCTTCGTCGCGAATTTTTTCAACCATGTCATAACCTGACATTTTAGGCATATGTAAGTCAGTTAAAATTAATGGGTAACGACCGCTTTGCCACATTTTTAAACCTTGTTCGCCGTTTTCAGCAACCTCAACGCCAAACCCAAGTAAATGTAGTTGATCGGTAAGCACTTGTTGATTCAAAATATTGTCTTCAACAAGTAGCACGAGTTTGTTTTCTTCGCGTGCTTGTTCAATATTTAAATAATTATTAAGGGTTTTAACTGGTTTAACTTGTCTTGGTGTATGCAGCCCCGCAGCAACCAATAGCGACATCATAAAGTTTGACTTACATAATGGCGACGCATTAAGGTAAAAGATGTTTTTGTGATTTATTGCGGCTTCATCCAATTTACTAAGTACGATCACCTGTTGGTTATTATCTTCAAGGGTGTACAGTAAACGGCGTAGTAAGTAATTAATGCTATCCATTGAATCGATACCATCAAGCACCCAAATAACACCGGGGTTGTCTTGATACTGTTCAATTTCTTGCACCGCTTGCACTGTAATTGTTTTTGCTCCCATAAATGATAAATAACGAGAAAGCGTTTGTTGTCTGCTTTGATGCTCAGTGACGAGTATCACCGAATGATCTTTCAAGGCGCCTTTATGGGCATACTTTATGGTGTTTTCAGTACTGAATGGCAATTCCACCACAAAGTCACTACCAATACCTATATCGCTGGTAACACTAATCGAGCCTAACATTAACTCGGTTAAACTTTTACAAATAGATAAACCTAGGCCAGTGCCACCGTACTCACGGGTAATTGATCCTTCGGCTTGAATAAATGGATTGAATATTTCACGCAGCTGAGCTTGGCTCATACCTTTACCATTGTCGCTGACGCTAAAACGCAGAGTAAAATGGTCAGCAGTATTTTGTGCCACTTCTACAGCAATGCGTACCTGACCTAGGCGATTTTCATCGGTGCTTGTAAATTTAATCGCATTACTACATAAGTTATAAAGTACTTGGCGAACGCGAACAGTATCACCAATTAAATTAATTGGTACATCAGGGGCTATGGCAAGCTCTAAATCAAGCTGGTGTTTTTTTGCAACCGATGACAATACTCTGGCAACTTCTTCAATAGTATCCGAGACCGAAAAAGGAGTTGGATCGATATTTAGTTTGCCCGCTTCAATCTTTGAGAAATCTAAAATATCATCCAGAATACCCAGTAGTGAAAAGGCTGATTCACGAATAATTGTGCTTAGACGATGCTGAGCGCCATTAAGATCTGTTTGCCTTAGTAAATCAATGGTGCCAATAACGCCATTCATTGGAGTGCGTATCTCATGGCTCATAGTTGCTAAAAACGTGGTTTTGGCTTCGCTTGCTTGTTCAGCTCTATGGCTCGCTTTTTCAAGCGCTAAAGTGCGGTTTTGCACTTCAGTTTCCAGACTGCTTTGCAGCTTATGCAAATCTTTTTGGGCTATGTCATTACTATTGATGGCATCTTGTACTTGCTGTAATAATTGATTGATATTTTTAGCTACAACGCCAAGGCCAATATCTAATTGTTCGTCGATATGTGTATTGTAACTACCAGATTTAGTGATGCTCTCTAATTTATGCGCAAGAGTGTCACTACTTTTGCGGATCCGCGTATTAAGATAAACGTTAAAAAACAGCGCCAGTAAAAATAAACTTACTCCAGCAATTCCTGCAATAGCCAATGCAAGTCCGATGGAATAATTTGGCAGTAGAGGGGTTACAGCTATTTTTTGTTTAATGATCAATTCACCAACGGGTTGATCATTTAAATTTAATTGATAGTGAATAATACCTTGCTCAACTGAATATTGATCAAGTTTTAGCGGTGCAATTGCCGGTTTATTACTAGCAAAAACCAATTGTGTTTGTGCAGTAGGTGTATATCTATATAAGTAGTAATCAAATTGATTATTAAGCGCAGCACTTAAATTTAGTAGTTGTGTGGCATTATCTTGTCCTGTTCGAGTTAATGCATTTACTAAAGGTGTGTCTAATTGCTCAGCTAATGTCATTAAACTTAGTGAGCTTGGTGGTGCTTTTGAGTCTTCAGTGTGGCTAGGGTAAAAAGAATAAGCAACCACAGCGAGTGCTGTTACGGCTAAGTTTATTAGTATAAAAAGAGGTAATAGTCCTTTTACAGGAGAAGAAAATTTACTCAGCATTTATTATCCAACTTATCTATTATCAACCGCAATCTAAACAGTCGCTTGTGTACTGGAAATCAATCCTATCATTTACCAGAAATAATTCACTACGTTTTTAGGACTGTTGTACACAAAGCAGTTAAAATACCTATCCAATACATAAATTAAAGAGTTATTGCTGTAAAAAACAGCGTACTTTACATTTATTAGTCGCTTTGTTGAAAAACTGTGCAAACAGTTATAAAGAATAAAAAAAAAGTTGACTTGAAAGGGCAAAACCAGTTTAATACGCCGCACACGCAGATAGCTCAGTCAGTAGAGCTAAGCTGAAGTTATATTAAAAATCCTTTGTGATTTTTAATATAACTGAAATTGCCCAGATAGCTCAGTCAGTAGAGCTAAGTGGGAATTGCATTGAAAATCCTTTGTGATTTTTATTAATACTGAAATTGCCCAGATAGCTCAGTCAGTAGAGCTAAGTGGGAATTGAATTGAAAATCCTTTGTGATTTTTATTAATACTGAAATTGCCCAGATAGCTCAGTCAGTAGAGCTAAGTGGGAATTGCATTGAAAATCCTTTGTGATTTTTATTAATACTGAAATTGCCCAGATAGCTCAGTCGGTAGAGCAGAGGATTGAAAATCCTCGTGTCGGTGGTTCGATTCCGCCTCTGGGCACCATTATTTAAATAATGGTGTTTAAATAAAATGATTAAAACACCATTATGCGTGCCTTAGCACACAGTTTAGTGTGCCGACTTAGCTCAGCTGGTAGAGCAACTGACTTGTAATCAGTAGGTCAACCGTTCGACTCGGTTAGTCGGCACCATTTATTTAAATTAAATGTTTTAAA
>NZ_JACJFH010000160.1:0-5083 GCF_014164495.1 Pseudoalteromonas sp. SG41-5
GGCACGACCGATGTTATACGCAATGGAATACTGAAATGGGCGGGTTTTATCTGTGGCTAATTGTAAGGAGCAGGCACTACCACCAAACAGTGCGATGCAATGTCCGCTGCCAATAAGGCCCATGATAAAAGCGCTGAAAAATAAGGGGTCAATCATTACTTTTTTTGTGCTGCTCTTTATCATCTTCAAACAAAATGCTGTGACCTTGTTTGTTTAAATCTGAAAATTGTTCACCGCGAACGGCCCAAAAAAACACCCCAATCGCGATCAGTACAAATAAAATAGCAATTGGAACTAGAATATAAATTATACTCATAATTTTAATAACCTTAGTGAGTTACTGATCACTATGATGGAACTGGCAGACATCCCAATCACAGCCATCCAAGGTGCAACTAGGCCTAATGCCGCAAGCGGTAAGATTGAACCATTATAGAGCAATGAAAGCGCTAAATTTTGCTTTATTATTCGGCGTGTTTTTTTCGATACCGTTAATAAATGCTCGATAGCGGCTAAATCACTATTGAGTAATACCACATCGGCGGTGTTTTTGGAAATATCAGCGCCGGTTTCCATTGCGATAGATAAATGCGCGCTATTAAACACTGGACTGTCGTTGACACCATCTCCTACCATTGCCACGATTTCACCTTGGCTTGACCACAGCTTCACTTCGCTTTGTTTATCCTCTGGTAGACAGCCTACTTTAAAGCTATCAAGTTTGAGCTTCTTAGCAATTTGTTGCCCTGCATTTGAGGCGTCCCCAGTTAGCATGTGACAGGTTAAGCCTTGCTGTTGCAAAGAGGTGATTAAGTTTGCCGCATTACTTTTCACTTCATCTACAAAGTAAAAGTTAGCAACTGGTTGTTGATCAATGTAGAACGTTGCTTGAGCATTACTTTTTTTACTGTTGAACCAACCACTTTTACCAATTGCATAGTTATGATTGTTATCTTCACCGGTGATGCCACAGCCAGGAAGAATTTTAATATTCGTTAAGTAGCGCTGTGCGGGTGTAAACTCATTAAATGCAGTCGCTATAGGGTGTTCGGAGTAACTTTCAAGTTGCGCTGCAAGAGCCAAAATCTGTTTTTTAGATAAAGAATTTGCTAATAAGTCCACAGCATCAAGGCTAAAACGCCCCTGTGTTAACGTGCCTGTTTTATCAAAAGCAACGCGCGTTAATTGTGGTAGTGTTTCTAGCACATGAGACTGCTTAATGAGTATCCCTTTGCGGGTTAAGGTAGCCACCGCGCAGGTTAAGGCGGTTGGAATTGCTAAACTTAGCGCACATGGGCAAGTTGCAACAAGGACCGCAATGGTGATCCAAAAGGCATGTTCAGGGTCAACTTGATACCAGCCGATGGCGGTAAGTGAGGCAAATACCAGCAAACAGGCAACAAACCATTGCGCCACTTTGTCGGTGACTTCCACCAGTTTAGGACGGGTGGCAAGCGCACTGTGCTGCAGTTTAATTATTTGGTTTAAAAGAGTGTTTTGACCAATTTTGTTGATAAGAATTTCAATTACACCATCATGATTTACGGTACCGGCAAAAACTTGATGATCGATGTACTTATTAACTGGTAAATGCTCACCTGTCATCATTGCTTCATCAACGGTGGTGCTGCCAGTGCAAATAACACCATCTGCTGGAATTGTTTCCCCGGCTTTAATTAAGACTCGGTCACCGAGTTTTAATTTTTTAGCTGCAATAATATGTTCGTGGCCGTTTTCATCCAAAGTACGGGCTGTAAGTGGTAATAACTTTTGTAAGTTAGCAGTAAACTCACTGGCTTTCAGTCGAGCCCTAAACTCTAAATATTTACCTAGCAATAATAAGAAGGTGAACATACAAATTGATTCAAAATACACTTCGCCCACGGCCATCACTGTGGCGTAACTACTTGCGCCATATGCGCCAAAAATAGCCAAGGATACAGGAAGATCCATGTTTAACTGCTTGGCTTTTAAGCCATTAATTGCATTGGTTAAAAAGGGCATAGCACTGTATAAAATAACCGGTGAAGCGAGTATTAAGCTGATCCATCTAAAATACTGTTCAAAGTTTTCTTCCATACCAGAAAACATGCCAAAGTACATGGCGAAAGCAAACATCATCACTTGCATGGTCATTAAGCCTGCTACGCCGAGCCTGCGTATATACGCTTTAGCAACTAGCTGCTTTTGACTTGCTTCAACATCAACTTGAAACGGGTAGGCCTTGTAGCCAATTTCTAATAACGATTTGATAATGTCGCTTAATGGTGTCTGATCTTTATGCCATTGGATCATCGCGCGGTTTGTTGATGTATTTACGTCAACGCGTTTGATTGCGGGTATGTTTAACAGTTGCCTTTCAATCAACCATGCACAGGCAGCGCAAGTGATCCCTTCAACGGTCAATAACACTTCACTGATGTCGTTGATTTGAGAAATAAACTCGTCTTGAATATCTGGGTTATCGTAACTACTAATAAATGCTAATTGCTCAGGAACTAGCTGTTCTACTTTACCAGCGCGCACGGTTCTGAATTTATAATAATCGGTCATGCCTTGAGCAACAATAGTCTCGGCAACGGTTTGACAGCCTATGCAACACATCGGTTGCGCGCTACCGTCGATAACAACAGTAGCGTTAAAACCCGATGGTACACTTTCAAGGCAATGAAAGCAGTTATTAGACATGATGGGGTGACTACTTATATTCAGGACTTATGGCAATACTTTGCTCACTTGGCAAAGTGATGTTTTCTTTTAATTTCCAGCTACCGTCTATCGGCTCAATAAATACAGTATAAGCACCATCAGTATATGGTTCGACAATTGCTGTAAATTCACCATTCGCATTTGGGGTTAAATGAGTACTAAAGTCATGAGCCTGAATCGTTCGATGATAAAACGATAGTTTTAATGAGTGGATATTACTGGTGTCCCCCTTATTGAATTTAAAGCTGACTTTATCAGCTTCGATTAGCAAGTCACCATGTAAATATAACGCTTTAGCTTTCTCGAATTTGCTCAGTTCTAAGTTAATTGCTTTGCCTTTTTTATAGTAATCATCAACCACCATATCAGGACCATTGCCGATCGCAGTTATAAAAAGGGAAATACAACCAATGATGGCAACTAGCGGAAAAAAGATTAAGAACCACGGCCAGAAATTTTTATACCAAGGAGTAGGGGTCATAAATACACTTAATTAGTTTACGATAAGGGCATTTTATAGGATTTAAGTTGAAAAAACTAAAAAAAAGCCTCCAGATGGAGGCTTTTTTGATCTGAATTAATCTATTGAATTAAAACATTAAAATATAAACATTCTATTAACGTTTTAGTTATTTATCTTGCGATAAACTATAAACGTATGCAGTTAATAGATGAATTTTTTCTTCACCTAAAATGTCTTTCCAAGCTGGCATAACACCGGCACGACCGTTGTTAAGTGTTTCTTCAACAGCACGTTGAGAACCACCATATAGCCAGATGTTATCAGTTAAGTTAGGTGCACCAAACGGTAAATTATGTGCAACTGAACCTTTACCATCAGCACCATGACACGCGGCACACATTGCAAACTTAGCTGCACCTGCGGCTGCGTCTTTTTGGTTAACGGTACGACCTGATAAACTTAGTACATGAGCAGTCATTTCTTTAACGCCTTGCTCACCCAATGCAGCACCCCAAGGTGGCATTGCAGCAATACGACCATGTAACAGTGTTTCTTTGATTTTATCTGGCGTGCCACCGTACAACCAATCTTTATCAGTTAGGTTAGGGAAGCCTTGACCACCACGGGCATCAGAACCATGACACTGCGAACAGTTTTGTGCGAACAAACGCTGGCCAATTTCCAGTGCTTTTTCATCAGTAACAAGCGTTTCGATATCTTGCTGAGCATAAGCGGCAAAAATAGGACCAAAACGCTCATCTGCAGCTTCATATTCTTTATCAAGCTTTACAAATTCACCATTCGCTTTGGCTTCTTCAACTGCTTTTTTAGATTCAGCTAAAGAGGTAATACCTTGGTTAGAGCTACTCCATTTAGCAATACCTTCCCAATTACCTAAACCTGGGTATGCTGCTAAGTAGTAAACTGACCATACAAATGTTGCAAAGAACATGTAAGTCCACCACTTAGGTAGCGGATTATTTAGTTCTTCAATACCATCAAATTCGTGCCCGCAGCTTTCACCTTCTTTAACACCAGTGTAGTTTGTTAAATTCCACACTAGTAAGCCAAAAATGATAAATAAGCATGCAAGGGTTAATACAATAACCCATATACTCCAAAAGCTAGTCATTTCTCAGACCCCTTTTCCTCGTTAGAGATTGTATCGTTGTGTTTTTTCTCATCTTCAAAGATGACATTAGCGGCGTCTTTAAAACGAGTTTTACTACGCTTGCTATATGCCCACACAACAATGACAATAAATAGTACTAAAATTACCAGAGTTAAAATGCCTCTGTATGTTCCGTAATCCATAATTAATTACTTCAAGTGCGTGCCAAGTTGTTGCAAATAAGCGATAAGGGCTTGTATTTCTGTCGCACCTTTACCGTCATTCATTGCATCAACTTTAGCAACATCAGCGATTAGTTCTTCATCACTACCATATCCTAAACCAGGGTGAGCTGGGTTTTGTGGATTAATAGCAAATGTATCACGGAAAATTTTAAGCTTTTTCAGAGTAAGGCTAGTGTCAACACGATCCTCTGCTAACCAAGGGAAACCTGGCATGTTTGACTCAGGAACCACAGCACGTGGATTCACTAAGTGAGCATAATGCCAGTCATCCGAGTAACGTTTACCTACGCGTGCTAGGTCAGGACCAGTACGTTTAGAACCCCATTGAAATGGGTGATCCCATACTGATTCACCAGCAACAGAGTAGTGACCGTAACGTTCTACTTCATCACGGAAAGGGCGGATCATTTGTGAGTGACAGTTATAACAACCTTCACGTACATAGATATCGCGGCCTTCCATTTCCAGCGCGTTTAGTGGACGTAAACCATCCACTGGCTTTGTTGTATCGTCTTGGAACATCAGTGGAGTGATCTCTACTAATGCGCCGAAGCT
>NZ_JACJFH010000161.1:0-5040 GCF_014164495.1 Pseudoalteromonas sp. SG41-5
TAGAAACCTGTTTAAGAGTTGCGGCTTTAAACAAGGCTCAAGCCACTCAGGGCGTAAAAGTACCGCCAGCCTACTATCTGATGCTGGTGTCGATTATGACGTTATACAAATGGCTATAGGCCATGTTAGTGATGATATGACTGATACATACATCATCCCTGATCCACAGCGATTAACTGATGCACTGAATAACTTGTATAAGTCAGTGCCGCCACTAGGAATAAAAGAATAAATGATCTTAGAAGGACATTAGCCAGTTGAAAAAATTTAAGTTTATAAACAATCAATCAAAAAAAGAGTTTCTAGCGTTGCCCGATAAAATTCAAAAGCGCTTTGCAAATGATTTAAACGCTATTTGTCAAAACAAAGAGCCATTTAGCAAGTTTAAGCACTTAAAAGAAAGTGTTGGTATTGGTGCGGTTGAGCTGATAGAGAACGGCAGACCAGCATATCGAACGATTTACGTTGCAAAGTTTGCTGACACTGTTTTTATTTTGCACTCATTTACCAAAACCACTAACGGGGTAGACAAACAGGCAATGGACACAGCGAAAAAGCGCTACAAACTCATGCAAAAAGAATTGAACAAATAAATTATATCAGTGCTTGTATATATATCAACGCTGATATATAGTGATGATAAGTTAAACAATAAGGTTGTTAAGATGAATCTTGAATACTCAAATATCTTTGATGCAATAACCGAAGATAAAGCAGAAGCCTCTGAATTACAGACGCGCTCAGATCTGATGATTGTTATTCGTGACATTATCAATGCTAAAAATTGGTCACAGGCCGATGCAGGGGTTCAATTAGGGCTAACTCAACCTCGCGTAAGCGATTTGGTAAATGGCCGAATTGATAAATTCAGCATTGATAAGTTAATGACTTGTTTGTATCGAATTGGTTTTCGCTTTAAACCGTCCTTTGCAGATGACCAGTTAACAATGGCTGTTGAAGCCGTTAAAGCACACTAATTGAAATACTTATAACGAGGTGGGCAAGAATGCATTTTAACGAAGCCGCAATTCATTGATATACATTTACCGAAAAGTTAATGGAGTAAACCAAATGGAAAGCTGGAATAGAGAAACTCTGCTTCACTATGCTCAAGATAAGCAATCAGAAAATGATATATCAAAATTGGATAGGGCAATTAGTTCTATAGCTGAAACTCAAATGCTATGCAGCTACCACTACCGTACATTGCATGCTTTGCTTGATGAGCATATGCGGAATAACCCTACAGAAAGTAGTTTATTTAGATCTAGGTTCAGTGTAGATACCGAGGTGAATAAAAAAGATTTTGAATTTACACTTGCTTGTAGAGCTAATATTATCGCTATTGTTAGAACGTTACATTCGTGCTCAGACATAGTGGGGTTTGTAATTTACCTTGGCCTATGTCTTAACCATAACGATAGTACATGGATAACCCCCTCAAGAGTTTCCTTGTACAATGTAAAAGAGAAGCTTAAAAAATTCCCAGAGTCTTTGGAGCTATTATCTCTTTTAGGTCAGCTCACCAATAACTCTGACTATAAACACCTCTGCAGGCTGAGCAATCAAACTAAGCATTCAATTATAGTAAGGGCGCAATCCCACTTCAATTTAAAGGAAAAGGACAAAGAGCGTTACCAGTTCATCTTCGAAGAGGTTGAAACTGAACCTGGAGGAACGGAAAAATTCTCAGAAACTAATGCAATTCCTTTCATAGAGAATGAGTTCAAGCGACAGAACGATATCGTCATAAACATTCTCCATTGTTTGGACAAGTTAGTATCTGTAGCAATATAACTCTAACATTGGAGTACGGGAGTGATTTATGGAAATAGATGTTGATTTTACAGGCCTTCATTTAGCTGCTGCAAAAATGCAAGGCATTGAATTGAGCGTTGAAGAATTTATTAATTTTGCTCGCTCTGTTATCGATGGCATGGACAAAGAACTAACTGCGTATTTAGAATTAAGCTTTAACCAAGTTGTAAGCGGTGAAGATATTAAGGCCGGAAGCGATTTTAACCGGTTAATAAAAGACTACATCCAGCAGGTTTGCCGATAACATAACAGGAGATTTTGAATGAATAGCCATCAAAAACAACACTGCGCAAGAGTTTCATCGCTTAATAAAGCTATCAAAGCTAAAGAAGATAACAACCCAGGCTTGAACAGCTTAAAGCAAGAGATAACAGAGTTACAAACACGCATTGTGCATGCGCAAGGTGAAGAGCGGGAGCAACTAATAAAACAAAAAGAGTTTATGGAAAAAGAGCTCACAGCCAAATACCAACCATAATTATATTACTTGGTAAACTAAGGCAATCATTGGAATACGGGGGTTAAACATGACTACACATATTTTTATGTTCATATTTTTCATCATCATGGGCGCTTTGGTATTTTTATTCCCATTGTTAAAAACAATACCTGAATCAAAAGAAATGTATGTAACTATATTTCAAGTGAGCGTTTTCATTTGTTCAATTTTAAGTGGATTAAATGCTTTTGATGATATAAAGGTTTTGATTGCCAACGGCATGAAAGACTAATTGGAATATGGTGGGCTTTAAATTTATCGAGTGGAGAAAGGTATGGCTGAATATGAACGTAGATTATTGGATAAAGATGATTTAACTAAGCTATATGAATTGACTAACCCAAAATTAAACCCTAAGCCAACACTGCATACTGTTATAAGTTATCAATCAAATGAGTGGGTGATAGAAGATTCACACCAATTGAGGGGTTATAGAGCCAGCAAGGCCTCATTAGCTATGAAAGTACGTAAATATGAAGCTAAAAAAGCTTGGCCTAGTTCGTGTAGATTGGGCATTGGTGTATTTGAGGCTGATAAGTTAATTCATGTGCTAATAGCTAAAAATTTAGGTAAGAAGCCGATTGCTGAGGCAAAGGCTAGTTTGCCGTTGGATGATGTTTTGGGCGCTATTGGCTTATCAAGAAGTGATGTTTTAAGAAATCGTAAGTGAAGTTGGATTTCAGGCCATGACGATTGAAGTTAAAACAAATATAAATACAGGTGCAAAAGAAGCATATTTTAACGGTAAGTTAATTGGCTATTTTGAGCAAATGACACCTTTTGATGATGCCTGGTCTTTTATGTCGAAATGCTCACATGACGAGCTTACGGGTGATCACTACATCGCAATTGGTAATGAGCTAAACAAGCTCAATAAAGTTTAGTTGGAAAACAGTTCTGAGCAAGCTCAATGTATACTTAAGCTCTCAAAAACTTCTTATGATAAATTTAAGGCGGCTCCTGAGACTGTGAAGCTCAGCAACGAGCAATTAGAACGTATTAGCTGTCTATTAAATATTCACCACGCATTACGGCATATGTTTAGCAACCCCGAAAATGTCAGGAAGTTTATGAAAATGAGAAACAATAATGATTTTTTTGCAGGTCGTTCGCCTCTAGAGGTAATTGAAAATGGAGGGTTTCTAGAGCTCAAAGAAGTAGCGAAACGCATTGATGCACTGCAAAATAATTTATAACCTGTGTAATAGGGATAAAGTCGCAGGTGAATTAGACCGTGAAAATCCCCTCAATGATCATCACACTAGTACACGTTAACTGCCACCTCAAGCACACAAAGGCATCAGTCAGTATACTTAGCTAGATGACCAGTGAACTCTCATTCTATCGGCTGGCTTTTATATTTAAAATATACTAACTTAATGATTGAAAATGTTTTAGGAACTAAAAAATAACTTTCAGGGAAGTCATTGTGATATATAAATTCGTACTATTTGTTTTGATCATAGCTGCTTTTTCAGTTCAATCTCATAGTGGTAGAACAAACGCCGAAGGTTGCCACACTGATAAAGTGAATAATGATTACCATTGCCATAATGAAATAAGCGATAGCGTTACTACTAGAATACAACTCCCTCCTTTGCCTGAAAACTATGCAACTAGCTTTAGTAACGCAAAATCCAAAGCCGAAAGAGAAGTTTATTACGACTATAATGTGACTTTTTATTGTCAGTGTGACTTTGTTTTTGACGACATAGATGATACTGACAATGATAGTAATACCCATGAAACAATGATTGATGCATTGTCGTGTGGCTATACTCCCCGCAATCCAATTACTAGCTCTGGTAAACCGAATGCACGTGTATCAAGAATAGAGTGGGAGCATATTATGCCGGCTTATATAATTGGTGGCGAGTTAGATCAATGGAAGAACCAAGAAAACTACTCAGAATGTCAAAAACCTAATGGTAAATACCTAACAGGTCGTGATTGCGCATATGAAACCGTGCCTACTTTTCGTCGTGTTCATGATGACTTGGTTAATTTGGCGCCAGCCGTTGGAGAATTAAATGCAGATCGGTCAAACTTTCAGTTTTCTATAATTACCGGTGAGACTCGTAATTATGGCCAATGTGACTTTGAAGTGAATTTTGACTCTGATACAGCCGAACCAGCAGAGAAGGTACGAGGAGACATCGCTCGCGTGTATTTGTATATGGTTCAGATGTATGGTGTATCGTTGGATCATGACGTTATGCAAATGATGCAGGAGTGGAATGAAAGTGATCCGATAGATGAATGGGAGTGTAAACGAAATTTACGGATCAAAAAAGCGCAAGGGTATAGTAACTCAATCGTCGCAGAATTATGCAGCAAATGAAACTCGTGGATGGATGGTTAGAACAGTCGGTTAGTGTGTCATAGCTTCGAAGAAGAGAACCTTATAAGTGTCACAATAATTATTCTTGAAAGGATAAAATCGGAGCAGAATGTTTAGATGAAATATTGCTATTTTAAGCAATAAAGAAGGCACCAAAAGAAGTTGTTATTTTAGATAAGTAATAATATTTACAACTAATTAAATGTTTTTAGTGTATTTTATATTGAGGAGTTTCTATGGCAGTTTTTTGTGTAACTTATGATTTAAATAAATCTGGGCAAAGCTACAGTGCGCTATACGATGAGATAAAGTTATCACCGGGCTGGTGTCATGCACTTGATTCGGTTTGGTTAATATCCCAAACAGAAAATGCGAAGCAATT